>NZ_JAFHAP010000013.1 GCF_016938855.1 Polycladomyces zharkentensis
GAATCTGCACAGAAAGGGAATGGAGTACCTGAGTGCAGTTTCGGCACAAGTATGACTTGTGTCGGACGGGTAGCTGTCAACCTGCCCTGATGTATCGTCACTCTAAGGTAGGAGTCGAAAGACGCTCGCACTACTGGACAGATACAAGCTCCCGCCTCTAAGCATTAGCGTAGACGGTGAGCAGTTGACTCTGACCCCCTCAATCCAATGCAAAAGGGTGACCGGTTTACAATAAACCGGTCACCCTTTTTTTGTGATGGCTACCCAATCAACCAATCGAACCTTCCATCTCCAGCTTGATGAGGCGGTTCATCTCCACCGCATATTCCATCGGCAGTTCTTTGGTGAACGGCTCGATAAAGCCCATCACGATCATCTGTGTAGCCTCTTCTTCACTCAACCCACGGCTCATCAGGTAAAAGAGCTGATCCTCGCTCACCTTGCTGACCGTGGCTTCGTGTTCCAGTGTGATGTCGTCGTTCAGGATCTCATTGTACGGAATGGTGTCGGAAGTGGATTGGTCATCCAGAATCAAGGTATCGCATTTGACGTTGGCTTTGGACCCTTGCGAGTTGCGGCCGAAGCTGGTCAAACCGCGATAGGTGACCTTTCCGCCTTGCTTGCTGATCGACTTGGAAATGATCGTCGCCGTGCAATTGGGAGCCAACGCCACCACTTTGGCACCGGCGTCCTGATGCTGACCTTTGCCCGCGACCGCGATGGAGAGGACATCCGCTTTGGCGCCTTCTCCTTTCATGATGACGGCAGGATACTTCATGGTCAGTTTGGAACCGATGTTGCCGTCCACCCATTCCATGTGCGCCCCTTCTTCGGCCACCGCACGTTTGGTCACCAAGTTGTAGATGTTGGGCGCCCAGTTTTGAATCGTGGTGTAGCGGCAACGGGCGTTTTTCTTGACGATGATTTCCACAACAGCGCTGTGCAGCGAGTCGGTGCTGTAGATCGGGGCCGTACAACCTTCGACGTAGTGTACGAAGCTGCCTTCGTCCGCAATGATGAGCGTCCGTTCAAATTGCCCCATGTTTTCGGAGTTGATCCGGAAGTACGCCTGCAACGGCACTTCACATTTGACACCCGGCGGCACGTAGATGAAGCTGCCGCCGCTCCAGACCGCGCTGTTCAAAGCGGCAAATTTGTTGTCAGACGGCGGTACGACCGTGCCGAAGTACTCCTTCACCAGTTCCGGATATTCGCGTACGGCAGTGTCCGTGTCGCAGAAAATGACACCTTGTTCTTCCAGCTCTTTTTGCATGTTATGGTAAACCACTTCCGACTCGTACTGCGCCGACACGCCTGCCAGGAACTTCTGCTCGGCTTCCGGAATCCCCAAACGGTCAAACGTCCGTTTGATCTCTTCCGGCACTTCGTCCCAAGAACGTCCTTGGCGTTCGGACGGTTTTACATAGTAGGTGATGCTGTCAAAGTCCAAGTCGTCCAATTTACCGGGCAAAATGGAGAACCATTTGCTGTTCATTTCGTTGGGCAAGGGCATTTTGTAAAACTGCTCCAACGCTTTCAGGCGAAACTCCAGCATCCACTCGGGTTCGCCCTTCATCCGGGAAATCTCCTCGACGATCTCCCGGGTCAAACCGCGCTTGGCCCGGTAAACGGCGACATCTTTATCGCGAAAGCCGTATTTGTATTCAGACAGATCCGGCAGTTCTTTCGCCATGTTCAATCCCCCCTTGTAGGGCTTAGTGCCCGATTGCCTGGGAGTTCTTCAATCCCTTCTCCAAGGCCTTCCAAGCCAGAGTGGCACATTTGATCCGTGCCGGAAACTTCGACACGCCGCTCAAGGCTTCGATATCTTCCAATGGAAACTGTTCAAAGTCCACATCTTTTCCTTGCATCATCTCTGAAAAGAGATCCACCAGGCGAAGGGCTTCTTCCACTTTCAGTCCTCTGACGGCTTCCGTCATCATCGAGGCGGAAGCCAGGCTGATCGAGCAGCCTTCGCCAAGGAACTTTGCTTCTTCTATTGTACCATCCTTCACCCGCATTTGCACGGAGACACGGTCACCGCATGTTGGATTGTTCAGATCGACGGTGACCGCGCCGTCCTCAATCCGTCCACGATTGCGGGGTTTCTGGTAATGGTCCATGATCACGCGACGGTACAAATCATCCAAGGACATGACCGAAATACTCCTTCGTTTTTTGTAACCCTTTCACCAACAGATCAATATCTTCTTCCGAGTTGTACAGATAGAAGCTGGCTCTCGCCGTGGCCGTCACATTCAACCACCGCATCAACGGTTGCGCACAGTGATGTCCGGCACGTACAGCTATGCCTTCGGCATCCAGCACCGTGGCCACGTCATGCGGATGAATGTCGCCCAAGTTGAACGTAATGACGGCCATCCGATCTTTCTTGGGACCGTAAATGGTAAGACCGTCGATCTTCTCCAACTGCTCGATCGCATAAGCGGCCAGTTTGCGATCGTGCGCTTCGACAGTGTCCATACCGATCTCCTGCAGATAATCGATGGCCGCACCGAGACCGATCGCGCCGGCGATAATCGGCGTACCACCTTCAAATTTCCACGGCAACTCTTTCCATGTGGATTCGTACAAATCCACATGATCGATCATTTCCCCGCCGAATTCGACCGGCTCCATCCGCTCCAACAGCGCTTCTTTCCCATAGAGCACACCGATCCCGGTCGGAGCCATCATTTTGTGACCGGAAAAGGCAAGGAAATCGCAATCCAAATCCTGTACATCCACTTTCATGTGCGGCACGCTCTGCGCCCCGTCGACCACGATGACGCCGCCTACTGCATGCACCATCGCAGCCAGTTCTTTGACTGGATTGACTGTGCCCAGCACGTTGGACACATGTCCGATCGCGACGATTTTCGTCCGTTCGGTGATGGTTTGTTTCGCCTTTTCCAGATCGATCGTGCCGTCCGGTTCCAGCTCAAAATATTTCAGCGTCGCGCCCGTCGCTTTGGCCGCCTGTTGCCACGGAATCAGGTTGCTGTGATGTTCCGCCGGTGAAATGACGATTTCATCGCCTTCACCCAGATGAGTCCGTGCGTAGCTGTGCGCCACCAGATTGAGAGCGGTCGTCGTTCCCCGCGTGAAGATCACTTCCTTGGTGGAACGGGCATTGATAAATCCGCGCACTTTTTCCCGTGCCCCTTCATACGCATCCGTGGCGCGGGTGCCCAGTGTGTGTACTCCGCGGTGCACATTGGAGTTGTAACCGCGGTAGTATTGTTCCACCGCCTCGATCACCTGAACCGGTTTTTGCGACGTAGCTGCGCTATCAAGATATACCAACGGGTGACCATTTACTTCCTGATGCAGAATCGGAAAATCTTTTTTATACTGGTTCATCTTCCGAATTTCCTTTCGATCACGCCGTGCAGACGTTCACGCAGCGCCTCGATCGGGATGGCCGACAGCACTGGGGACAAGAAGCCGAAAATGATCAGTTTTTCCGCTTCCTGACGCGGGATGCCGCGAGCCATCAGATAAAACAGTTGCAACTCGTCGATCCGTCCGACACTGGCGGCATGACCCGCTTTCACGTCGTTTTCATCGATCAGGAGAATCGGGTTGGCATCCCCGCGGGCTTCGCGATTGAGCATCAACACTTTTTCGGCTTGCTGACCGTTCGCTTGTTTCGCACCCTTTTCGATTTTGGTGATGCCGTTGATGATGGAAGACGCTTGGTCTTTCATCACCCCGCGCGCATTGATATCACTTTCGGTCGCTTTGCCCCAGTGATGCACGGTCGACGTGATGTTGGCGCGCGTTTCATCAGTCCCCACGGCGATGGTTTTGACGTCGACGAAGCCTCCGTCACCTTTGAGATGTGTGGTGTTATCCGAAATGATCCGACCGGTGCCGAGATCGCCGACGATCCATTCCATCCGACCATCCCGGCTAACGATCGCCCGGCGGTAGGTCGTATCCACGATCTGATCCCCCATGTTGTTGACCGTCGCCACACGAACGCGGGCTCCCGGTCCGACAAACGTCTCAATGATGCTGTTGTTGACACCGGTCGTGCCGTTTTTGTCGGAAACGAAGTTGACGACCAGATCCACGCGGCTGTTGTCTTCAGCCACCACCAACACGTGCGGCAACATCCCGACTTCCGTACCTTCGGCCCAGAACAGACTTTGGAACGGAAGTTCCACTTCCACATTGCGCGGGACGTACAGGAAGACGCCCCCCGACCACAATGCAGCATGCAACGCAGTCAGACGATGTTCATCCACCCGGACTGCATCGGTCATGAAGTATCGTTTCACCAGCTCCGGATGTTCACGCACGGCGGAGGCGAGATCCTGGAAGATGACGCCTTTCTCCGCCAGTTCACCCTGCAATTTGCGGTACACCGGGCTGGAGTTTTTTTGTATGATCACATTGTCATTCTGTGCTTCGGAGGACAGCAGGGCGCGAATCTCTTCGGGCAGTTGATCCAGACCCGACAGCGGCTCCGCCGTCGTATAGGGTTGGAAAGAAGTGAAATTCCAACGATCGATCCGCGTCTTTTCCACTTTGGGCAAATGAAGCGACGCGGCTGCTTTCAACGCATTCAGGCGAAGCTGGAGCATCCATTCAGGCTCTTGCTGGGACTGAGACAGTGTTTCGACGACGTTTTGCTCGAACAACAATCCGGTATCCACGCTCATGATCGCCACGCCCCTTACGATTGCTGCCCGACGGTTTCGTCTTCGATGCCCAGCTCTTCCTTGATCCAGTCGTAGCCCTCAGCTTCCAGCCGTTCCGCCAATTCCGGGCCGCCCGACTTCACAATCCGACCTTGCATGAATACATGGACGAAATCCGGCTTGATGTAGTTCAACAAGCGTTGGTAGTGCGTGATGATCAGAACGCCCAAGTTCGGACCCAGCATGGAGTTGACGCCTTTGGCCACCACTTTCAACGCATCGATATCAAGACCGGAGTCAATTTCGTCCAGGATGGCGATGCGGGGTTCCAACATCATCATCTGCAAAATCTCGTTCCGTTTTTTCTCCCCGCCGGAGAAACCCTCGTTCAGATACCGGTGGGCAAACGATTCGTCCATGTTGAGCATGGCCATTTTTTCATCCATTTTGCGGATGAACTTCATCAGGGAAATTTCGTTGCCTTCCCCGCGTTTGGCGTTGATGGCGGTACGCAGGAAATCCGAGTTGGTCACACCGCTGATCTCACTCGGATACTGCATCGCCAGGAACAGGCCCTTGCGCGCCCGTTCATCCACTTCCATCTCCAGTACGTCTTCGCCGTCCAACGTCACGCTCCCGCCGGTCACTTCATATTTGGGATGTCCCATCAGCGCCGAAGCCAACGTACTTTTTCCCGTCCCGTTGGGACCCATGATGGCGTGCACTTCGCCGCCGTTAACTTCCAGGTTGACACCTTTGAGTATCTCTTTTCCTTCTACGTTGACGCGAAGATTTTCTATTTTGAGCTTAGGTGCGTTCGACATATACAATTCCTCCATTGTGTCAGCACTTGTATGTTTAAACCGAACGGCGCCTGTCGGGGCGTGTCTGGTCGTTCCGGGTTTGCTGATTACCGCCGCAAGGTTTCGTAAAAAACTCTTTTCTGCCTTTGCTCGGTAACCTGATCTCGGATCGGCGAATGACCAGACTCGTCCTGGGCGCCTTCGGGAATTTCCAATGCCAGTACGTCCCGAATTCGATTGCGGGATGGACCCAGCTGATGATACGATGAAGCCGGGACGGTGAATCCAACTCTTTCTTAAACTGATTCTCATCTGATTCTCATTCTATTCTATATCATGTGCTTATGTGGATCAAGGTACAATCGTGCATGAATGAACATGATGGCCATCCATCCAAAAATCTGTCAGTTTTTAACTTGCAGGAAAAGGAGGAGAAACATGCGCCTCGCCGGAAAAAAAGTGATTGCGCTGGTGGAAAACGAATTTGAGGATTTGGAGCTTTGGTATCCCGTTCTCCGCGCCCGGGAAGAAGGAGCGGAAGTGGTATTGGTCGGCCCCCGGGCAAAAGCCGAGTACAAAGGAAAATATGGCGTACCCGTTCAGACGGATGCGGCATTTGACGACATCGACCCGAATGACTTCGACGGCATTCTGGTGCCCGGCGGTTGGGCACCCGACAAGCTGCGACGTTACGAGCCGGTGCTGAACATGGTCCGCGCGATGGATGCGGCCCAAAAACCGATCGGACATATCTGCCACGCGGGTTGGGTACTGATTTCCGCCGGCATTCTCCGTGGCAAACGAGTCACGTCGACGCCCGGCATCCGCGACGATATGGTGAATGCCGGGGCTGCCTGGGTCGATGAACCCGTCGTTGTCGACGGCCATATCATCTCCAGTCGTCGCCCGCCGGATTTGCCGCTTTACGCCAAAGCGTTCTGCGACGCATTGGCCGGAACCTGATCCATGCAACCGGTCCGTTGTATCCAGTGCTACCTTCAGAGACCGGGCGGCCGATGTGAATATTGTCCCTTGCACAAGAAAAACCGGCATCTTTACCGACCCATTGGCAAGGGTTGGTATGTTCGAGTTGAGTCCGATCCGTCCCCGCCCCGCTGTTCAACTGATCCAATCGACCAGAATCGGCGCCGCTCCTGAAAAACCACACAGCCTTCCGTTCATGAAAGCGGAAGGCTGTGTGGTTTGTACTAGAGTATGTCTGGTATTCCACAGTGCTTTCCCGGCTCGCTCCACCTGTGCCCTGCAGGGATGCAGATGATGACCGCTCCGACCCGGTCAGCGCAGGTCGCGGGCAAAGTACGCTTCGCTTTGAGAAAATTGCCCGCGATTTCAATCCTGCGCTTCCCGTGTCTTCGCTCAGTCAGGCTTGGTCAGTCGCTCGCCGGGAAAACATTGCTCCCTTACGGAATGACCAGACACGCCCTAGTGATTTGCCTCATACGGCTGAAGCACCGGAGGCACTTCCTTTGATCGTCATGGGCTTTTCGCTTCATCCGGCGTGGAAGCCCACATCCGTCCACGACGACTTCGTCCAAACCCGGGTCATTTTCGTTTCACGGGTTTTTTTGTCCGACACTCGCGTTCATCCCAACCCTGAAGGATTGGCTTTTCCCGCTCGCTCTTTATAATGAAGCCGCAGACTTTTCCGCGACATTTTCTTTTTTGCTCGCTTGGATGTACTCGGTTTCCCAAGCACTTTTAATCCCCCAATAATAGAAGACCAAGGATGAAACGGCAATCAGCACCATGTCGGCACCGTAGGGAATATAGTTGTGTCCGCCGAATTTTTCGCTGCCGAGATAGGAGATCAGCGTCATGTAGGCCAGATACACGATCAGCCACAAGCCTGCTTTCAGCTGGCGGCCAAACCCGTTCCAGTCCAATTTCGCCTGATAATAGAAGTATATCGGCAGACCCAACAGCATGATGAAGATGACTTCACCTGTCAGCGGCCAAGTCGCCCAGTACAGGATCAAAGATGCCATGATAAACGCCACCGGCGCGATGAGCACCATGCCCTTCACCTTGAGCGGCCGGTTCAGATGCGGGCCCGTATGACGCAATGCCATAACCGAGATCGGACCCGTCACATAGGAAATCAGTGTCGCGACCGAAATCACCTCGGCCAGGGAACCCCATCCGCGGAACAAGAGCAGGAACACGAACGAAATGGCCAAGTTGAACCACATCGCCGCACGCGGCACACCGTAAAGCGGGTGAATGGCCCCGAAAATCCCCGGCATGTAGCCGTTTTCCTTCATGCCGTAAATCATCCGCGCAGTGGTGGCAGTATAGGTGATCCCCGTGCCTGACGGCGAAACGAACGCATCTGCGAACAGGATCAACGCCAGCCAATTCAGGTTAAGCGCGATGGCCAGATCGGCAAACGGAGAATTCAGGTTGATGTTGGCCCAACCTTTGGCCACCTGTTCAGGAGACACCGTGCCGATAAATGCCACTTGCAACAAGACGTAGATCACACCGGCGATCAGAATCGAACCGACCACAGCCACCGGGATGGAGCGATTCGGATTTTTTGCTTCTCCCGCCAGGTTGACCGGGCTTTGGAATCCATTGAACGCAAACACCACACCGGAGGTGGCGATCGCCGTCAGCACCCCTGACCATCCGTAAGGGGCGAAACCGCCATGGTCCGTAAAGTTGCCGCTGTGGAACCCGGCGACGATCAGACCCAGCGCCGTCAATGCCGGCACGATGAATTTGAAGACGGTGATGGCATTGTTCGCCACGGCAAACAGGCGAACCGTCCAGTAGTTCAACAGAAAATACACGATGACCAAAATGCCTGCCAGGAAGAGGCCCATCGACGACAATTCTTTTCCGTCATACAGACTGCGGGCCCATTCCCACGGCCAGGAACTCATATACTGAACGGAAGCTTCCGCTTCTACCGGAATGACCGAAACGATCGCGATCCAGTTGGCCCAACCGGAAATGAAACCGACGAAAGAACCGTGCGAATATTGCGCATAACGTACCATTCCGCCCGATTGTGGAAACATCGCGCCCAATTCCGCATACGTCAAACCGATGAACATGATGGCGATCATTCCCAAAATCCAAGCGAAAATCGCAGCAGGTCCGGCAACCGACGCCGCTTTCCACGCACCGAACAACCAGCCGGAGCCGATGATGGAGCCCAAGCCCGTCATCATCAGTGCAAACGTCCCCAAATCTTTTCTCATGTTTTTTTCCGACACCGAACCACTTCCTCTCCATTGGTGATGCGTACACATCCCTTATGGTGGATACAAAAGGCAACCATGCGGGCGTTGGCTGACACACACGAATGTCGGTTCTTCTTCATTTTGAATCCGCAATAGAATGTATATTGTCTGATTTATTGCGGCAAAATGACGAAAGGTGTCATACTCAACGTTAACTAATATAACATAATCATTTGGAACCGCGCCAACACTCTGCGCTTGGAAGTGATTGACAACCCTTGTTTTTTGAAAAAAGAAAACCTGCCAAAAGGCAGGAAGAGACTGCTGACAAAGTGATCGAACTGGTTGCGATTTCGGGTGAGCCGTGTTCGCGTTCACTCCTCTTTCGGCAAGCTCCAAGGTCGCTCGCAAGAATATGACCTGACGAATAGTAGGATACAGCTATTTTCGGCTGGTAAGTTGATCCTAACCAGCTCATCAGACCGATTATAAATCAGATGTGATGATCCAGATGAAGCTCAAATGAATACGCATTTCCACCAAATCCAATCCATTTTCCTTCTTCAATTTTTTCAATTGATCATAGGTATCTTTCACAAATTGAAAAGCTTCGTCGTCATGATCGTACTGCTGTTCGACAAAATACAAAAACATATCCCAGACCGTATCGACATCCGAATATCTCAAACCTTTCGGTATATCATGGACTTCAACTTCCTTCTCCCCTATTTCCCGGAAACCATGATTCTGGTGGCGTTATTTCTCTTAACCTTGATTCGAAAAGCTTCCCTGCCGGAAAAGGCCAACCTTCACCGTATTGAAGCGATCAGACGATCCCATATGTCCTTACATGAAAAAACGAACCCGATCTCAGTTAACAAGATCGGGTTGGCATGGGATCATCAGTAGAATCCTTATTTCGTTTGCAGTTTTTTGCCGTTTTGATCGACCACAATAAATTTTTTGCCATCGAGCGCTCCTCGCTTGACGGTCATGTACACCCGAGCCGGTTCTTTCTCATCGGTCTGGAACTCGTCTTTTTCCAGCTTCACCACTACCCGTACCACGTCGGGCTGAATGACTTGAAGATTGGTCGGGGTCATTTCGTACCCTTCATACTCCGGGTTGCCGATTTGTACCAACAACACATCCTCTTCGTCCCAGGTGAAGGAATCCTCGAGATTGCCGGGATGTTTCTCTTTGGTATACACCCAAACCCCCGGCGTGGGCTGCGGGTCCGGTGCACCGTTAATCCAGTTGATCGGCTGGAACTCGATCTCCTGATACGTTTCCTGCGGAGCCGTGGCACCCTCCACATCTTCCTGATTTTGTCCGTCTTTCCCCTGGGCATCACCGGTATTCTCCGTTGCCTTGCCGTCTTTGGGCGGATTGCTGACAGCGGAAAGAAGTTGACCGCATCCGGATAAAAGACTGCTCATGAGGGCGAAAGATATAAGGATGATGAGTTTTTTTAACATATGTACCCGATTGCCTCCCATCTATGGACTCCCATACAAATTAAAATAAACCCAAAATTTGCACGCGTCAAGCAGATAACGTTAAAAAATCATCAATATCGTCAATAAGTATTATCTATTAAACTGATTTTTAATAAATATCCATATATATGAAAAAAGCCTCCCCGAAAATCGGAGAGGTCAGGTTGTTGCAATCGTTCACGGGTTCCGATCCCCCGTCTTCATCTCCCAGCCCTGCAGGAAATGCCAAGCCCCCTCCCGCACCCGGAATCGTGAGTGGTCAAACCGCTGTGTCAACAACTTCACCCGAAGAGGTTCCCTTTTGGTCCATCCGGTTGTGTCAGGCTTCCATGGAAACTTGGTCTTTCCCGTTTGAACGTTTTCGCCACAACACTACGGCCAACCATAAAGCGGCGATCAACAGAAAGAACAGCGACATCGGTTTGGCGACGAATACCGTCCAGTCGCCATTGGAAGCGGTGAGCGCCCGCCGCATGTTGTTCTCGATCATGGGTCCCAACACCAATCCCAGTACGAGCGGTGCCAACGGATAGTCGTTTCGGGAGAGCACGTATCCGATCACGCCGAAACCGATCAACAAAAACACGTCAAAGAGGTTGACCTGGACGGCATATACCCCGAAAACGGAAATGGCGATGATCAGAGGAAGCAGATATTTTGGCGGCGTTTCGATGATCTTGGCAAACAGCTTGACCAGCGGCATGTTGAGAATCAACAACATCACATTGCCGATGAACATGCTGGCGATCAATCCCCACGCCACCTGAGGATGTTCCGAAAACAGCAGCGGGCCGGGCTGGATGTTGTACATGATCAGCGCTCCCATGAGAATGGCCGTCGTGCCGGAACCGGGAATCCCCAGCGTCAGCAGCGGGATCATGGCTCCACCGGATGCCCCGTTGTTGGCCGATTCCGGCGCGGCCACTCCCTCAATCGCTCCGCGTCCGAACTTCTCGGGGTGTTTGCTCCACTTTTTCTCCAACACATAGGCGAAAAAGGAAGCCAACGTCGCCCCTGCCCCCGGCAATACGCCGATCAGGAATCCCAACAGAGAACCCCGCATGATGGGCATGGCACTTTGCCTCAAATCCTGACGCGTCGGCAACACATTTCCAATCCTGCTCACCGGCGATTCGGCCCGCTCCCGCTCGAGGATCGCCCGGAAAACCTCCCCCATGGCAAACAGTCCAACGGCCACCGTGAGAAACTCCAATCCCTGGTACAACACCGGAATATCGTAGGTGAACCGGGCGACGCCCGACACATTATCCATTCCGATGGTCGAAAGCAACAACCCCGTCACCGTCATGATCAAGGCTTTGGTCATTGATTTTCCGGCTAATCCGCTGACGGCACACAAACCCAACACCATCAATGAAAAATATTCGGCAGGTCCGAACGACAACGCCAAATCGGACAACGGTCGTGCCAGAAACACCAGTCCCACCAACGCCACCACACCGGCAACGAATGAACCGATCGCAGCAATGGACAAAGCGGCGCCTGCACGCCCCTGCCGTGCCATCTGATAGCCGTCCAACGTCGTTACGACGGAGGAGGATTCACCCGGTGTATTCAACAGAATCGATGTGGTGGAACCTCCATACATTGCTCCATAGTACACACCCGCCAACAGAATGATGGCGCTGGCGGCCGCTTCTTCCGGCGGTGCCCCGGCCGTCATCGTGGCGGTAACCGGGATGAGAAGTGCCACACCGCTCATCGGCCCAATACCGGGCAACACCCCCACGGCCGTGCCAATCAATACGCCAACGAATGCAAATAACAGATTGTGCCATTCCAGTGCCGTCTGAAATCCCCTCAAAAGATACTCCAGTGTTTCGATGGCAGTTCCCCCCTTATCCGCCCAGCCAAACCGGCAAACCGGGCAAAGTTCCTTCCAGAACCATGACGAACAACGCGTACACTCCCACGGAAAAAGCACCCGAAATCAAAAGGGTTTTTCCCCAACTCCCCCGCTCCATCGTTTGAAAGGCGACGAGCAAAAAGAGAAATGTAGACAAAATGTATCCCAATGTCTCCAGCAATGCACCGTATAATATAGTCGCCCCCAGAATCACGGCGAATCGTTTCACATCCGGGCTTTCCTTCTTCTCTGATTGCTCCGGATAGCGGAATGTCTCCATCAACAGCCGGAGACCCAGCAACGCCAGCACGCCACCCAGGATCATGGGAAAGATATCGGGTCCCACCACACTGCCGTAGGCTGTGTCGGCAATCCTGCGGCTTTCGGCTGCAAACGCCACTCCGATCAAGACGAAGACAATCGCCGCCGCCCGATCAAACCTCTTGCTCAACCGCAATCCCTCCCATCAGGGTTTGGCCATGCCCAATGCTTTTAACAACGTGCGAATCTGCTGATCCTGTTCTTCCAAAAACGCTTGGAACGATTGGGCGTCCCGATATCGACCGATCCAGTGGTTGGCGGCCAACTCCCGCTTCCAAACCGGATGATCAGATAAGGCTTTCAACTGCTTCTGCCAATATTTCACCGATTGCGGAGGCATTTGCTTGGGTCCGAACACACCTCGCCATATGGTGAATTCGGTGTTGATACCCAACTCCTTTAATGTTGGTACCGCTTTCAATTCACCGCTCAGACGATGAGGTGCGGTGACGGCCAGTACCCGTACTTTGCCCGCTCTCAGGTATTCACCGACACTGGAAGCATCGGTGGCGATCAAGTCAGCATTTCCTCCCAACAACGCGGCCATCGCTTCTCCTCCCCCGTCATAGGAGACGTATTTCATCTTTTTCGGCGAAATGCCCGAATAATAAACGGGGAGAATCGCAATCAGGTGATCCATGGAACCAGGTGCCGAACCGCCCGCCACTGTCAAGCGTTCGGGATGGGTTTGAATCACTTGCAGGACCGAGCGCAAATCGCGGTAAGGTGAATCCGCTCGGACCACATATGCACCATAATCCTCGGTCAGCTGAGCCAGCGGCGTCGTATCCCGATATCCGAACGGACTGTTGCCCTCTTTTTTCAGGTGATTGATCAGGATCGGAGGGGAATTCACAAACAGCTTATAAGGATTGGCCCGGTCTTGGGTAGCATACTCGGCCAAAAATACCGTGCCGCCACCACCCGGTCTGTTTTCTACGCTCATCGATTGATTGACCAGCTTGGATTCTCTTAGCGCCTTGACCAATGCCCGGGCAGTCAAATCCCAACCTCCGCCCGCACCGGAAGGCGCGACAACGGTAATCGGTTTTGCGGGATAGCTTCCCGCAGCCCAAGGTTTCCCGCTGCAAGCGGTTACAACCATCAGCGCCAATGCGCACACCCAAGCGATTGCCGCTTTTCTCACCAAAATTCCTCCCATCCTCTTGTTTTGTATGATATATGATATCAGAATGGATAGAAAAAATGAATATTTTAGATAAAAGATTGTCGACCAATGTTGCAAGCTTCACTTCATTCATATTTTCCCGTTCAACACGGGTAAACGGGAGACAGATGACAAAGTGATCAAACCATTCAAGGGATGGACCTTTTATTCCCTCTCGTTCGATTTCAACCACAAAAAAGCCAAAAGCCACTCTCTTTCAGAGTGGCACCAAATGATATCATTTCCGGAGAGTCCGATCGATATTTTCTTGCATCAGTCTCGCGATTTCCCGTGAATCGTACCGCTCTTCTTTTTTCATGTGCTGTACCGTTCGTTGCTGCCGATCGAGCGGATGATGCTGGTTCAGTTTCCATTTCCCCTGGATTTCCGTGATCCGAATGCGAAACCCTTTGATCCCCTTCATTCCCCGCCGGTTTGCGGAGGTCTCGAGATCGGTTGTCCAGGGGTTTTCCATGTGTGATTCATAAAAGTCGATTGTATCATACAAAATCTTTTTCAGTTGTTTGTGGTCTTCAATCAACGAAAACGTTCCGTATACATGTACCGCAACGTAATTCCATGTGGGAACAGTGTCTTTCTCTTCATACCATGTCGGAGAAACGTACGCATGCGGTCCGGGGAAGACCACCAACACCTCCCCCTCGATCTCCCGCCAATGGTGGTTACCCATAGCCATGTGACCGTACAACGCTCCGAACTCTCCCTCATCTTCCTTCAGCAGGAATGGCAAATGCGAAGCGGTGGCACGACCGTCAGTCTGTGAAAACAAAATCCCGAAACTGTTCTCCTTTATAAACCGGATCAATTTTTCCCTGTCCGTCACAGCAAAATGCTTTGGTATATACATCCCGTTCCTCCCGATGTTTCATCACGTGACTTGCTCCGCACGGCAAAATCACCAGAAGCACTCCCTTGGGCCGCCGTGGGCTACTCGCTTCATCTGGCGCGGCTACCCACATCCATCCACGATGGCTTCGTCCAAGCCTGGGTGATTTTCGGTTTTACGAATCTTTGCTCGCATCGCAGTTTGAAGTGTTTTCGCACTTTCGACTTAATGGTACCAAATTCGGCGAACTTGCGAGAGCGGAAGCCCTCCCGCGTTCGACGCTCGCTTTCATCCCAACTCTAAGCGCTGGGCACTCTCGCTCGCTCTTTATAAGGCGGATATGGTCCTTTCAAAAAATCTTGCCAGAGGATACTCGCGAAATCAACATCAAATACGCTGATCAGAAACCATATGAAACAAATGAACTGATCGGGAAGGTCACTTTATCGGAGATTCTTCGTGCGCCTCAACTTCGCAGTTGTTGGATCGGTTATTGTTTCGATCAGGCGCACAGCGGAAACGGCTATATGACAGAGGCCGTAACGCCTTGCCGTCAAGTTGCATGTACCGCATAGGAAGCGGTTGTCATGCCGCACAATATCGCTTCTATCCGCGTCCTGGAAAGGCTGGTTGTGAAAAAGAGGGCATTGCGAAAAAATGTGAAGAAGAAGAGTGGAGAGATCTTCCCATTTTGGCGATGATTTAATGAAAGGACGAATCCCGTTCGGACGAGTGCATCTCGACATGCCCAATCTTCGCTTTCTTAAGCTCCGCATCCAGTTTGCCGGTCAACATGAGGAACACCATACGAAAATCAGCAATCAACGACCACAACGGATGGCCGATCGCCGGTTTGTTTCCCTCGATGAAAAAGTGGCTGTACCACGCCAATCCGTACGCGATGACAGGCGCCAACAACAGCCACTTCCATTCCATGGTGACCAATGCCAACACCACGCACACCACCACCATGGATGTGCCCGCCGCATGCCACTGTCGCGTCTTTTTCTTGCTGTGCTGTCTCAGATAATGCAGCCAAAACGATTGGAAATCAGGGAACATGGTGAACACCTCCTCTTCTGATTGACCGATTCAGCACCTCGGTTTGAGATGGGGAAATTTGTGCAATTTCCGATACAACGTGGTACGACCGATCCCGAGAAGTCGGGCAGCCGCCGAAAGGTTGCCGTGTGCGGCTTGAATCGCCTGTGCAATGGCCCGCTCCTCGGCATCGTCGATCGAGAAAAAAGAAACGGTCTTTTCCGACCCGGACTCTTCGCGCCTCAGAGTCGGCAAGTCCTGAGGAGTGATCCAATCCACTCCGCGAATCAAACACGCTTGATAAGCCGCCTGCCGGATCACTTGCCGAAGTTCACGAAGATTTCCCGGCCAATCGTACTGTTCAAGGATGGGCCACACCTCGGCTGAAACCTTGATGGCACGTCCCAGCTCCTGCTCCACCTGCTTCAAAAAATGGTCCGCCAACAAACGCAGGTCGGTTCGCTCCCGAAGGGCCGGCAGAACCAACTCCATCTCGCGCAGACGATAAAAGAGGTCGGCCCGGAAACGACCCTCTGCGACAGCTTGTTCCAAATTCTGATGCGTTGCGGCGATCACGCGCACATCAACGGGGATCGGCCGATGAGAACCGATCCGGGTCACTTTCTTCTCCTCCAAAACACGCAACAACGCCACTTGTGAAGCGGTCGGCATGTCTCCGATCTCATCCAGAAACAGCGTCCCCCCGTCAGCCGCTTCAAACTTTCCTTTGTATCCGTTCTTTCGGGCTCCCGTAAATGCGCCTTTTTCGTAGCCGAACAACTCCGACTCCACCAGTGTCGCGGGAATCGCCCCGCAGTTGACGGCTACAAATGCCCCTTTTCTGCCGCTGGCCTCGTGAACGGCACGTGCCAGCCGATCTTTGCCCGTCCCCGTTTCCCCACGGATCAGCAGCGTAAGGGGGGAGGGAGCGATCCGAACCGCCAGCTCAAACACTTTTCGCACCTTTGGGCAATCCATCACCAGATTGGAAACAGGTTTCACCCCGTCGGATTGGCGGTCCGCCGGAGTCCGACCGGCGAGATGAATGCGAAACGTCCGTTTTCGCTCGTCTTGGACGGATTTGGCCACCCAGGAAACGTCGCTGTCTGCGAAGGACAGAATCGTCACATCCCGGTCCGATTTTGTCAGCAAAGCTTGAACATCGTCGGAATCAAACCAACGGGTCATCGGTTGACCGATGCAATCCGCCATCGGATTTCCCAACAACCTGGCAGCAGACTGATTCAACCGGGTGATCAGCCCATCCGTATCGACAGCGATCAACGGTTGACCCAAACTTTCCATCACCGCGTCCATTTCCCGCATATGCAAGACCAGTTCACGCCGGGTCTGCTGCAACAACAAACGGGCCTGACACGCTTGCGCGGCCGTGATCACCATCCCCAACGTATGGGGATGATGCAACCGGGCATCACCGCTGACATCGAGAATCCCCACCAGTTCTCCTGTCGGAGAATACAAAGGAGCCGCATAGCAGGTCAAAAACCGGTTCTCTTCACAAAAATGCTGGTTTCCCCAAACCGTAACCGGTTTGGATTCTGCCAAGGCTGTACCGATCGCGTTGGTCCCCTTCACCCGTTCTTCCCAATTGGCCCCGACATCCAGCCGGACCCGAGATGCTCGTTCGGTAAACGGTGGTTCCCCCCATTTGGCCACGATATACCCGTCCCGATCCGATACCAGAACCATGAAATCCGATTGCCTCACCTGCGTGTACAACGTTTCCAGAATCGGCTTGCAGGCCTGGAACAGATCATGCATCCGCTCCCTTCGGTCTTCCAGTTCGCCGTCGGTCAACAACTCGTCCTGCACCCTTTTGGGATCGACACCCCATTTGCGACAGCGTTGCCACGACGACACCAACATCGGGGGAAGTTCGTTTCGTTCCGGCTCCGTTTGCATAAAATCCCTCCGCGATCGACTGGGGCATGTCTGATCATCATGTCCGCTTTCCTGCTTCGCCAGGGTGTGTGTGGTGAATACTGTCCACATTGCTTTCCCGGCCGCTCCACCTGCGTCCGGATGATGACCGCTCCACCCCGGTCAGCGCAGTGACACGGGCAAAGTACGCTTCGCTTTGAGAAAATGGCCCGCGATTTCAATCCTGCGCTTCCGAGTTTTCGCTCAGTCAGGGCTTGCGTCTTCTCTCGACTTGGAAAAATCGCCGGATGGCCAGACACGTCCTGAACCAAACGTTGCCATTTCGTCCATTGACCAGACACACCCAGGGTTTTCCATGTTCGAGTATAGCGTTTATCTTCGGAAATTTCAATAGATTTAAGAAAAAACTGTTTCAAAATGAAACACCGTTACACTGTCGGAACAAAAACCGGAACAAGTGATGGCCGTATTTCGGGACGTAAGCCTTGGCATGGAACTTGCTGCATCCTGAAAAGCGGAAGCGCTATCAAACGATTTTGCGAGGAGGCTGAAAAGGATGAGCATCACGTTGTCCGGCTACAAGAAGCCCAATACGGAGGGGAGCTTGCTCCATTATCGGCCGCAGTACGAAAACTTCATCGGCGGAGAATGGGTACCGCCGATGGGCGGAGAGTATTTTGACAACATCTCTCCTGTCGACGGCCAAGTGTTTACCCGTGTTCCCCGATCCCGAAAAGAAGATATCGAGTACGCGCTGGACAAAGCACACGCCGCCAAGGAAAAATGGGCGAACACCTCTGTTACCGAACGCAGCAATATCCTGCTGAAAATCGCCGACCGTATGGAGGAGAATCTGGAGAAGCTGGCCTTGTCCGAAACCTGGGACAACGGGAAGCCGATCCGCGAAACGCTGAATGCCGACCTGCCGTTGGCCATCGACCATTTCCGCTATTTCGCCGGCGTGATTCGCGGTGAAGAGGGCAGCATGTCCGAGATCGACGCCAAAACGGTATCGCTTCATATCAAAGAACCGATCGGCGTCGTGGGACAAATCATCCCTTGGAACTTCCCGCTCCTGATGGCGGCGTGGAAACTGGCTCCCGCTCTGGCCGCCGGCAACTGTGTGGTGCTGAAACCGGCGGAGCAAACACCGGTTACCATCCTGCTTCTCATGGAATTGATCGCTGATTTGCTCCCGCCGGGTGTGGTCAACGTGGTCAACGGTTTCGGTCCGGAAGCGGGACAACCGCTCGCTACGTCCCCCCGCGTCGGCAAAGTGGCCTTTACGGGCGAAACGACCACCGGCCGCCTCATCATGCAGTACGCCTCCGAAAACATCACGCCGGTCACGCTGGAACTGGGGGGCAAATCGCCGAACATCTTCACCGAAAACGTGATGAAAGCCGATGACGAATTCCTGGACAAGGCACTGGAGGGCTTTACCATGTTTGCCCTCAATCAGGGAGAAGTCTGCACCTGCCCGTCCCGTGCGCTGATCCAAGAGTCAATCTACGACGCATTCATGGAACGGGCATTGGAACGGGTGAAAAAGATCAAAATGGGCGACCCGCTCGATCCCAACACCATGATGGGTGCGCAAGCCTCCAATGACCAATATGAGAAAATCCTGAGTTACATCGCGCTCGGCAAGGAAGAAGGCGCCAAATGTCTCACCGGCGGCAAACCGTATCAAAACGAACGCTACCCGAACGGCTTCTACATCGAACCGACCGTCTTTGAAGGCCACAACAAAATGCGCATCTTCCAGGAGGAGATCTTCGGACCGGTCGTCTCCGTCACCACATTCAAGGACGAAGCGGAACTGCTGGAAATCGCCAATGACACCTTGTACGGACTGGGTGCCGGCCTCTGGACGCGCGATGTGCATCAGGCCTATCAAATCGCCCGGAAGATTGAAGCCGGCCGCGTATGGGTCAACTGCTACCACCTGTATCCGGCACACGCCGCCTTCGGTGGGTACAAACAATCCGGTATCGGGCGGGAAACGCATAAAATGATGCTGGAACACTACCAACAAACCAAAAACGTCCTGATCTCCTACGACAAGAATCCGATGGGATTCTTCTGATCCCGGAGATGACGCGGATGGAAAGGGTCAAACGGGTGCTGGTCACTGACGAAGCCAGGCGTGTCATTCGGAGATTGCGCGAAGAACACGGCGAGCTGATGTTTCACCAGAGCGGCGGTTGTTGTGACGGTTCCTCCCCGATGTGTTTTCGCAAAGGGGAATTCCGGGTCGGTTCCAGCGATGTGTTGCTCGGAGAAATCGACGGTTGTGAATTCTACATGTCCCGTTCCCAATTCGAATACTGGCAGCATACGCAACTCACGGTGGATGTCACACCCGGCAGGGGTGCCTCATTCTCCCTGGAAATCCCGTTGGGTGTGCGCTTCCTCATCCGTTCCCGCCCATTCACGGAGGAAGAACGGAAACGGCTGGAGCCGATTCGCAACCCCGGGTGATCTGTCATCGCGGTTTGAGATGCTTTGCATCTTTACGCTTTCCCGGCAAGACTCCCCGTTCCCGATTCAGGCAGGGTCATTGGTGATCCTGCCTTTTTTTTGATTCAGGAGCGTATTTTCACCCATTGGACAATGGCCAACAATGCAAAAGAAATCAACACCGTCGATGCTACCCAGCAAGCGGCCAACCGCGTGTCACCCGATTCTACGGCAATATAAATGGCGGTTGGTATGGTTTGCGTTTTTCCCGGAATGTTTCCGGCGACCATCAGGGTCGCGCCAAACTCTCCCATCCCTCGTGCAAATCCGAGCACATATCCCGTCAAAAGCGATCGCCACGACAACGGGAGCGTGATATATCGGAAGACTTGCCATTCCCCGGCTCCCATCGATCGGGCCGCATCTTCCAATTCCCGATCCACCGACTCAAAACCGTTTTTCAGCGTCTGATATACCAGGGGAAAAGCCACCACCACCGCAGCGATCACGGCCGCCCACCAAGTAAACAGTACGGGCTGATGAAACAACCGCTCTACCGCCTGTCCAATCCAACTGTTTCGCCCCATCAGGATCAGCAGTCCAAAACCGACCACCGTGGGCGGGAGGACCAGGGGCAGAATCAACAAGGTCTCAACCGCGCTTTTTCCATAGAAAGAGCGCCCCTTCATCCACCATGCGGCCAAAAGAGCCGGAACAAACACGAGAATGCTGGCAACCCCGTTCACTTCCAGAGACAACCAAATGGGTGACCAGAAATCCTGATTCATCATGCCGGATGATGCGCCTTTTCAAATCCGTATTTTTGAAAGATTTTCATCGCTTCGGGGCCGCGCAACCATTTGTAGAAATCCCGCGTTTGTTTGGCGTGCGGAGTCGCTTTGATCACACCGACCGGATACACGATCGGTTGATGCGTTTTCGGATCAGCCACAGCAACTGTTTCTACGTCATGGGCAGATCGGATATCCGACCGATACACGATTCCCGCATCGACATTTCCCGTTTTTACATAAGCGAGCACTTGGCGAACATCACCTGCGAATACCAACTTGGATTGCACTTTTTTCCACAGATTCATGTTTTCCAATGCTTGTTTCGCGTATTGACCGGCCGGTACCGTTTCGGGTTGCCCGATGGCAATGGTTTTGACATGGGGGGATGGTAAATCGGAAAACCCGCTCACTTTCAAGCGGGAATTCTTGGGCACGATCAAAACCAATTCATTACTGAGCAAATCGGAACGATCACGCGGATCGACGATCCCTGCCCGAACCAACGCATCCATCTCTTTCGCTCCGGCAGAGAGGAACAGATCCGCAGGAGCACCCTGTTCGATCTGTTGTTTCAACTTGCCGGAAGACGCAAAACTGGTAACAAGATGGACGCCGGGATGTGTGGACTCATATCGGGACTTGATTTCTTTCATCGCATCGGTCAGACTGGCGGCCGCCAGTACCGAGATTTCCACCTGTTGTGGATGTGCATCATTTTCTCCCCGATTGCAGGCGACTGTCATGATCATCATCAGCACGACCGCAATCCAACCGAACGAATGAGCGAATCGTTTCATAGAAACCTCCAAAATGAAAATGCGTTTGATTCATGTTCCTCTATCTCATACCAATCCTATTTTAGCATGAAAAAGCCCGGCCGCTATCCGGCCGGGTGAAGTTTCGCTTTTCCGGTTCTCCGTTCGGTCGGGCTTGAGAAAGTCGCTCATCCGGGAATGCATTGCCTTTCCTTATGGAATGACCAGACACGCCCCGGGATGAGTCTGCCACCCTCACAACAGGGGAGTCTGCACCCCCCCCCCGGCCCGGTCACCTTCGCTTGCCGCTCATCCCCGCTCCTGTTTTGCGTCCGCGTCATCCGGCCGTACGAAGAAGGATTCGCTATCGTCAACAGGGATCTGAGAAAAGTGATTCTTGTTTCATACTTCAAATCATGCACCGGAGGATTCCCTTTGACCGCCGTGAACTTCCGTGACAACCCGCATCCATACACGATGGCTATACCTGTTTTCACAAGTTTTCGCTCACGATCATCCCGACTCTGAAGGTTTGGGTTTTCCGCTCACTCCTTATAAAAAGAGGATAATGGAGGAGCATTTTGATTGATTTGACCGTTTATTTCTGTTCCGGCAGCGGAATTTTCACCTGGTACTTGTACACTGTGACATCGTATGGTCGGATTCTCAGCTTTTCGGGGATTCGGTAAAGGTCCGGAACTTCCAGCACCCAGCGTCCGTTATCGTTGAGGACAAATCCCGAATACTCCTTCCCAGACTCATCATACACCAGCCACAAATTCTCTTTGGCGATGAGGAGAGTATCCTCCTTTTTCACCACGGAGGTTTGGGTCAAGTCGATCAGCAGATGGTTCGGCGTTTCCGGCAAGGTGGCGGTTGATTTGCCCAATCTCGCGTTGTTGAGTGTGTAGGCGGCGCGGCTTAGCCGGATCGTCTGCTCCCGGCCCGGAATGAATTCATACGTTTTATCGGTCAGTTCAGCCAAATAAACGGTATCAAACAGCAAATACAACGGTTTTTTCGGAAGGGGACCGAAATTGTATTCCTCTCCACCGCCGCCTCTGGGAGAGACCTGATAACGCATGACCCATTTTTCCTCATGGTGCGTGCCGGAGATCACCTTGCCGCTTTGATCCACGATCTGGTACGCAATGTGGAGTTCCGGGCGCCGTTCTTTGTGCCTGACTGCTTCTTGTCCATTCAGTCGCACGCCGGCAACAATCTGCGCACTGGTAGGTGTGTAAGTCACTTCCTTAAGTGTGAACGCAAACTTTCCGTCGGGGGTCACACTTTGCTCATCGGGCTTGAATTTTTGCACACGGGCTTTACTGAGATCCAACGGGATTTTCAACTCCCAATTTCCTTGAACGCCCTGAATCGACTTGGCCTTGACGACCAAGGTAATCCGGGAATTTTTCGGTTGGTTGAAGCCCGTTAACCGGACCATTCCCGACCGCCAATCCTTAGAAGGGCTTAGAGACTCCCCGGTATTGATCCATTTTCCCTGTGCATCAAACAATTGGGAACGAATGGCCAGATCATAACGGTCTTTGCCGATGTCGCGCACATCCAGGATTTTGCCGTCCTTCTCCACCTGGTAGATGAAATACACCTCATTGGTATTGGCCAACACTTCCGTGACCCGCAACGTATATCCCTTGTCCGTCACGCTGTAGCCGTTGCGGTATTCATTTTTCTTGATAACTTCTGGGAGTAAACCGAAATCCCGGAAAGTGGCCGTCAAATATTCCGCAAACGTAGGTGAAGCCCAAGCGGTGATTCCGACTCCCAGCATCAGGAAAACAAAAACCGCGACGGTTCGCCTCATCCACTTGAATCCGGATTTGCCTGCCCCCGACTTTTCCGATACGGCGTCACGGGCGGACTTCCCAGCAATCTTCTCCACTTCCTTCCGTACTTCCGACACAAAGGAGTCCGACAAGGACGGTTCGGCCAAAACCTCCCGGAACTGCTGATCCTCATCTTTCCACTTGTCAAGCAAAGATCGGCACGCCGGGCACTTCAACAGATGGGACGCCATTCGGCTCCTCTCCTCCGGTGCCAGTTCACCGTCCAGATACGCGAACAACACATTCAGATCGGGACATTTCATGCTCCATTCCCCGCTTTCCTGAGCGTTTCCTGTTCTCTGAGTTTCTTTCTCGCCCGGTAGAGGCGGTTTTTCACGTCATCCACCGTAATGCCCAGCACGTGAGCAATTTCCGCATAACTCAAATCATCCAAATACTTCAGCAGAAATACCCTCCGGTAATGTTCCGGCAAGTCATCGATCCGGTTCATAAGCGACCGGTATTCCTCCCGTTTCAGAACGATACTTTCGGCGCTCTCGTTCCCGGGCGGCTCCCCGTCGGTCGGGACAGCGCCCATTCTGTCGCGCTTCCGGAGTTCATCCAAGCAGCGGTTGAAGGCGATCCGATACAACCAGGTGGAAAAGCGGCGTGAAGAATCAAACCGCTGAAGGTTCCGATACACCTTGATGAACACTTCCTGCGTCAAATCCTTGGCGTCTTCCGGATTTCCGATCATCCGGAGCATGAGGCGGTACACGCGGTCCTTGTAGCGGAGAACCAGCGTATCAAACGCATCCAGGTCTCCGACGAGAACCTGCCGTACCAGGGTCAGATCATCTGACATGTCCTGCACTCCCATCTGCTGATTTCTGTGTCACCCTTGATACGTCGGAGAGTCGGCGGTTTCTCACCGGAAAAAGAAAAAACTCCGCGCCGGGAATGGCAACGGAGCACGTAACCCGATTTTCAAATATCAATTTTTCCGCAGCCGCAAGGTACTCCTCATCCGGCAGAGAACCCATCACACACGGTCTTCCCAGGGGCTATGGATCTTCGGATTCTTCCGGCCCCTCCCCTCCCGGATCAAACCCGCCTTCTCCGGCACTCGAATGGAAGCAATGTTGCGCGGCATCACTCCCGCCTCGATCCGGTGAAGCCCTTTCTCTGTGAAGGCATAACAGACAACCAACTGTATTGCTTCGGTGACCAATCTCTGGCCGGCGTTTCCGGTCGAGAAAATCTCCCGGCTTACAGTGCAAGAGATGATCCCTTCTGATCCTCGTAAGGATCACATAGCCGATCAGCCATCTGCTGTTTTTCTGAAGGAAGATGCCGAATGGACACCGTTCTCCCCGCTTTTGTTCAGCTTCGATGCACCGAAGCGTCATCCACTCACTTGGTCTCCGTCAGTTCCAAAAACAGGTCAACATCTTCCAACACCGTATCCACCGCCGACTGCCAAAATTCGGGTTGCGTCAAATCGACGCCGAGGTGTTTCCTCGCAAGATCTTCCACCGTCATGCGTCCCGTATCACGCAACAACGCCACGTATTTCCGGGCGAACGACGGCCCCTCCGCCAGTGCGCGGGCGTAAATACCCGTACTGAACAGGTAGCCGAAGGTGTACGGGAAATTGTAAAACGGTGCACCGGTGATGTAAAAGTGCAGTTTGGACGCCCACATATACGGATGGTAGACATTGAGTGCGTGATGGAAACCGTCCTTTTGCGCCTGCAACATAAGCGCGTTCAATTCCTCCACGCTGACCGGCCCCTGTTTGCGCCGTTCATAAAACCGCGTTTCAAACAGGAAACGGGCGTGAATATCCATGAAAAAGGCCACCGCTCGTTGCAATTTGTCTTCTACCAGTTTCAATTTTTCCTTGTCCGAAGAGGCATGGCGAATCGCGGCGTCCGTGACGATCAGCTCCGCGAACGTCGATGCCGTTTCCGCCACGTTCATCGCATATTGCTGGGCAAACTCGGGCAGGTCGTTCATCACATACTGATGGTACGCATGACCCAGTTCGTGCGCCAGGGTGGAAACATTGCTGGCCGTCCCTGCATAGGTCATGAAAATCCTGGATTGGCGGGAAAGTTTGAAGCTGGTGCAAAAACCGCCGGGTCGTTTTCCGGGACGGTCTTCCGCCTCAATCCAACGGTTTTCAAACGCATGACGGGCAAACTTCGCCATCTCCGGATCGAAGTGTCCGAACTGTTCCGTGATGAAATCGGCGGCCTCATCATACGGGATTTGTTTTTCCTCGCCCGGAAGGGGAGCACTCAAATCGTACCAGCTGAGAGCGTCCACTCCCAGCAACAACGCTTTCCGGTCCATGTAATAAATCAGGCGGGGTTTGTTTTTTTCGATCACTTGCCACATCGTCTCCAAGGTTTCGGCCGACATCCGGTTGTCGTCCAGCGGCTCTTTCAACACCGAATTCCACCCCCGGTGCCGGTACAGATTCAAGCGATATCCCGCCAAATGGTTGAGTGATGCGGCACACAGCTCCGCCTCCTGAGACCATGCTTTCTCCAGCGCGGCAAAAGTGGATTGGCGCACACGACGATCGGGGTGGGACAACCGGTTGGATGCCTGCCCGACGGAGAGATGAACGGTTTTCCCTTTCTCCTCCAGGGGAATCTGCATCCTGCCGACGACAGTGTTGTACAGTTGCCCCCAAGCATGGTATCCGTCAACGGACAAATCTCCCGCCAAGGTTTCCATCTCGGGAGAAAGTCTCTCCTTGGCATGCTGACGCCGTTCTTCCAGGAAAAAGGCGATCGGCTGAAGTCGTTCATCTTGCAACAATACGGTCCAATCGGAATCCGGCACGTTCAAGAGCGCGTCGTCCATCGCCGTCATCGCGGCCCGGTAAGCGGCCCCCAATTGCGTCAGTCGCCCCCGCCACAATTTCGCCTTTTCATCCTTCACATCCTGAGCGGTCAGACAACTGACAAAAGCGTTCGCTTGATACAACCGACTGGTGGCTTCCTGCGCACGGGTCAATGTCTCGTGCCAACGATCCGGGTTCGCCGGATTGAGTTTGGCCAGTTTCATGATATCCCGTTTCAGTTCATCCATTCGCCGCGACAGGTCGCTGACGAAATGTTCAAACTGAGGAGACGCACTCCCCCCTGGAAAAAAGCAATCCAAATCCCATTTCAATTCATATCTTTGTTTGCCCATGTCATCACCCTTCTCGCTGATTTCCCATCCTTCATCTCATCCGATGCTCTCCATGTGTCTCCAGAGCGCCCGGTGAATACTGTCCAATTGCTTTCCCGGCTCGCTTCACCTGCTTCCTGCAAGGAGCAGGTGATGGCCGCTTGACCCGGAACGCCGGACGCGGGCAAAGTTGCTTCGCTTAGAGGAAGTCGCCCGCGATTTCATGCGTTTCCGGGTCTTCGCTCGGTCAGGCACAGGTCTTCGATTACCGGGAAGCATTGGTTTCCTCACAGATTTACCAGATACGCCCTGATCCTTTACAGCTGGAATATTCAGGCATGCTTTACAGATTTACTATGTAATGGCACAGCGCTAATTTCCTCTTTTTATCTTAACGCAAGTCGGCAATAAAAAAGAGGGGGAGATCCCCTCCCCGGTCAATGAGTGTGACCTTTAAACGCCTGCAACGCATCCTGCACCAACGTCACCGCCTGAGCCATGGCGGAACCTCCACCGAAAGCGGCGGACACCGCTGCAGCCTCCATGACCTGCATATCGCTGGCGCCTTGGTCCACCGCTCCTTTCGTGTGATACAAGATGCAATACTCATCATTGGTGAGAACACCCAGCGCCAGACCGATCAGATGTTTGACCTGACTCGGAAGCTCGCCGTCGGTAAAACATGCATGGGTGAATGCATGATAGTGGCGAGCCACTTCCGGCAGATGACGCTCCAGTTCGCCCAACCCTTCCTTGTATTCCTGCAGGGCGTCGTGAATGAGGGAATGGTCCATCCATATCCGTCCTTTCGGGCATAATGTGATTTGCTTGACAATGCTAGCATTTGCCCTTCACGGGACGGACATGCATAAAATCCTCCATCACTCTACCCGCAACACGATTTTTCCGATATTCCGGTTCTCTTCCATGTATCGGTGCGCTTCACGCACTTGGGTCCATGGCCACACACGATCGATGATCGGCCGCAACCGCCCATCGGCCAACCGTTTCCATGCGAATTGAGTGAAATCGCGGACCAACCGGGCTTTGTACACCACACTCCTGGCACGCAAGGTGGTGCCGATCACGTGAATTCGTTTGGCCAACAACGGCGCCAGATTCACCTCGACCACCTTGACCCCGCCCAATGCGCTGATGAGGACGAGCCGTCCGTCCGTCGTCAGACATTCCACATTTTGATGCCAATATGGCGCACCGACAAAATCAAGGACGGCATGCACGCCTGCACCGTCAGTCGCTTCCATCACTTTGGGGGCAAAAGGTCCTTCCTTGTAGTTGAACGCCGCGACCGCTCCCAGCTCCCGGCAGAACGACAGTTTTTCCTCCGTCCCGGCGGTGACGATCGGGACGAAACCGGCCTCTTTGGCCAGTTGAATCGCAGCCGTGCCCACGCCGCTGGCCCCTGCGTGAATCAGGACGTACTGACCCGCTTTGAGTTCAGCCAACCAAAACATCGCCTGATAGGCGGTGAGAAACACTTCGGCGATGGCCGCCGCCTCCGTGAAATCCAAGTGATCGGGAATCGGCATGGCCAACGATTCGGGGATGACGGCATACTCGGCATACCCACCCCCGGGAAGCAATCCGAACACCCGGTCTCCTTCGCGAAACTGTGTGCATTGCGTCCCTGTCTTTTCCACGATCCCCGCCATTTCCAAGCCCAAAATGGGGCTGGCCCCCGGCGGCGGCGGGTAATGGCCGCGCCGCTGCAAAATATCCGCCCGGTTGAGGGCCGTCGCTTTCACTCGTACCAGCAGCTCGTCCGGTTTGGGCTCGGGAGTCGGATATTCCCCCAAATACAGTTGTTCCACGCCACCGGGTTCCTTCACGAGAATCGCGCGCATCATCCGTCTCCTTTCCCGTGATTGGCTCAACACATTCTCCCAGGTTGATCAAGACCATCCACGTAAAACCATTGATTATCAGATCAGGATGATCATTCCCCTCTTTCATCCTGTATCGCGTAGCTCCAAAGATTGTTCGCGGGAAAATGGAACGCCCTGTACCACAAGTGGCAGACAGCACTTCACACAACCCTGCCGGCCATATCACGCACGACCCAGTGACTGCTTGATCGCCCGCACTTGCTGCTCAAATTCGGCATCGGACAATACCGGCTCCGCCGCCGACGTCTCCCGGATCAGTTCTTCCGGCAAGCGAATCCACGAACGGCAACCCAGATACTCCTCCAGAATCGGCACTTCCAACGGGCGCTTCAACCGATAGGTGCGCACCAAAAGCAAATGCAACGGTTGTTTCCGTTTCCACTTCAACCGTTTCACGGCAAAATCGGGCACCCAAATATGGAACGACGACAAACGATGCAGTGTCTCTTCGTCCAAGATTTCGATGTCTTCAGCCAGACGGGCAAAGTATTTGACGGTGTTGGTCTTGGCTTCCGGGTTCCACTCTTTCATCGTTTCTTGCAGCCTGTCCTGAAATTCCGGTTTGACCAGATCGGCTTGTTCCTGCTGGTGTTCATATGTGGGGTAAAGGAAGAACGCATCCGCTTCCACTTGGAAATGACGGGTTTCCTCATGAATGCCCCCTTTGCGCATGAGCAAAATCTGCTTTCCTTCCGCCAGGGCTTCCACTGCGACCGCCCATTCTTTCAATGCGATCGGGGTCAACGTTTGCACCGTCATCTTTTTTCCTCCTTCATGCTTTCATTGATTCGAGTCAATCAGTCAGACGTCAGAGGAGTGTGTCTGGTGTTGTCCACATTGCTTTCCCGGCTCGCTCACCTGCGCCCTGCAGGGAAGCAGATGATGACCGCTCCGACCCGGTCAGCGCAAGTCGCGGGCAAAGTACGCTTTGCTTTGAGGAAATGGCCCGCGATTTCAAACCTGCGCTTCCCGAGCCTTCGCTCAGTCAGGGCTTGGTCAGTCGCTCGTCCGGGAAAACATTGCTCCCTTACGGAATGACCAGACACGCCCTAGTCACTGCAACGTATTGTTCCGGTGCTGCCTGCCAAACTTCTTTTGTTCCCACCCCATGCAGGTGACTGCCACCGGCAATCGGGTGTTGGAATCGTCGTTCTGACGGAATGTATGATTGGGCAACAGGTGTTTCGTCGTTGCTTCCGCTCACTGTTTCAGTTGAAGCCATTGTGTGTCCGTATCCGCCATCTTTTTCCCTCCGGTGATCATGGACAAACGGATTCCGACGATGAAAGTAGATTGAAAGGCCGCCATCCGCTTGTCCCCGGATGTCCTATCCTTATTGTACCATGAACCACTTCCGTACACGGCATCCGTTCCGTGACAGATTGGTCAAACGGCACGAAAAAACACCGCCTTTGAGCGGTGCAGGTTGTGAAATTGCGTGATTTCCCATTTGAGGACGTGTGTCTTCGGGAACCCTTTCCCCGATTCGTTCCCCATGCAGTGAAGTCACTCCCCGGGGAAAGAGGCCTTCCATACATCATTGGTCGGACTTGCCCCCATATAGAAACGTCTGGAACCTTATTCAAGGCTCATCCATATGGTCGATGTCATCTTGTTTGCTCACGCTCTCCGTCTTACGCCCCGGTGTCGGTTTCCATCCGACAACGTACTCCGCTGTCATCGGGATGGCGGAATCTGTCGCTGCGGCTGTTGTCGGCGCAATTCATCCACCTTTTTCGAATCCGGCGTTGATTCCACCATCTGCTCAACAGCGTCGATATGTTTCGGCACATCGCGATTGCCTTCCATGTTGCGGTTCATGATCCGTCCCTCCCTCCTCCTCGTAAAGTGCCTCCGCCGGCTGAAAATCATACAGTCGATTTTGTATATTCCAACGCAAAAACAGGCAGATCTCTGATCTGGTGAGTCTGCCGATTTTGTGTTAATGTAATTTCAGTCGTTGAATGACAGGAATGAAAGGATCGAAGTGTCATGGCATGGTTTGCGATTGCCGCGCTCAGTTCGCTCACGTTCGGATTGGCCGGATTCTTTATGAAAGTGAGTGCCGCTCGACGCGGTTCCGTCGCCTATCTGCTCCTGGGCCTGTATCTGACCGGGACATTGGGCTTTTTTCTATGGATGTGGAGCGAAGAGACATTCCGGGCAGATGTACCGACACTGGTGGGCGGCCTTCTGCTCGGCCTGGGATCGGCCCTGGGCAACGTGCTGTTCATGAAGGCGTTGGATCACGGGCCCGCCAGTTTGACTACCCCGTTTGTGAACACCAATATCTTGCTGATCATCCTTTTCTCCGTGATCGTCTACGGAGAAAGATTGTCTTGGTTTGAAACCGCCGGGGTAACCCTGTTGGTGTTGGCCATTCTGCTCATTCCCATTGACCGCAACGAAAAACTGGCCATCCGCAACCCGCGTTGGTATGCGCTGGTGTTGACGGCCACCCTGCTGTTCTCATTCCGTAACGGCGGACTGAAAGTGACGCAGGAAATGCACATACCCGGCACACCGGTGTTGTTTTACGGATACGTGCTCGGCCTGATCTGGTTTGTGGTGGAGGTGCTCCGGCAATCGCGGTTCGAGAACGCGGAAACGCGCAAGGCAGCAAGGACGGGACTGTTTTGGGGGTTGTTGTCCGGCATTTTTTCGTTTTTGGGCATGCAATTGTACTCCGTTGCCCTGATCGACGGCCCCGCCAGCATCGTAGCCCCGATGTTTGCCACCAACAGCCTGATTGTCGCCATTTTGTCCATCCTGATCTTCCGGGAACGGTTGTCGCTCTTGCAAACCTGCTCCCTCGTCTCTTTGTTTGTCGGTTTGATCCTGATCCGCCTGTGAGGAGGGGATGATTCGTGAACAACCGTCCGGCACCCGACTTCTGCCTGCCCACCATTGACGGAGTGAACACCGTTTGTTTGCGACAATTCCGCGGTCATGCCGTCTGGCTGTCGTTTTGGGTGACATGGTGCGGAGCGTGTCAACAGGACCTCCCGCAAAAAGAGGTGTTGTACCGCTCCGTCCGCCATCCCCGGTTTACGTTTTTGTCCATCAACGTCACCGGAAGGGAAGCCCGCCCGGAGTCCGTACCGGCATTCCTGCGGGAGCACGGGTATACCTTCCCCGTGCTGAAAGACGACGGCACACGGGTTTACGACGCGTTCGGCATCACCTCGGTCCCCGCCACGGTGTTGATCAAGCCTGACGGCACCATCGCCGGCGTTTATGACGAAACCGTACCGATGATGGAGATCATGCGGGAGCTGGAGCGGATTTTGCCGGAGGAATGATGAGGGGTTCGGATGCCGTCATCAGGCTTTTAAAGACTGGCCAAAGGGCCTTTTCGGAAAGCGTGTCCGAATTTCCCGTCGAGTGACTCTGGTCAATCTGTGAGGGAACAATGTATTCCCAGGCGAGCGACTGACCAAGCCCCGTCCGAGTGAAGACTCGTGAAGCGCAGGATTGAAATCGCGGGCAATTTCCTCAAAGCGAAGCGTACTTTGCCCGCGTCCTGCGCTGACCGGGTCGGAGCGGTCATCATCTGCTTCCCTGCAGGGCGCAGGTGGAGCGAGCCGGAAAAGCAGTATTCTCGGGCGTACAACATACCCCCTAGAAATCATCACGCACATACAACCGATTCAAGAACTCACGAAACGTTTTCCCGATCCACAATGACTGCTTGATATGGTTCCCCACCCATATTTCGGAAAGAGATTGATCGGTATGAAGAAAATAGACTCCTTCCGGCTCTTTCTTTCCTTTCGCGTAGAAGAAGCAATACTGACTGCCGATGGTATCGTAAGCGAAAGGAACAATGATCCCGATATTTTTCAAATTCGCCTCTTCTTCCAACAACGCTTGAACCTCATCCACCATCAAGTGCAGTGAATAAAACCCATCCAAATCACAAGGTTCTCCATTGACATCTATAAACACGTGATCATTCGCCGGAGCTTCATGGTGCTTATAAAACGCGATAAAGTCCTCCGGCAGTTTGACGCCGATTTGTTTCTCGGCCTGAGCAATCTCATTGTCTGAGATCGATTCTTGGGTTGGGATCCATTTGATCATGCCAAAGCCCCCTTCCTTTTTCTACCCCAGAATTTATGTACCCCGGTGTGTCTAATCGTATCGTTGAACTGATATGGGCTTTCCAGTCTCCTGATCATGAAGCCACATCAACTTTTCCCCAAATGCAAAAAACCGATCCGCTTGCAGAAGCGGACCGGTTTCCTTCCATCCATCATTGTTGCACCGCTTGTTTCCCGTACAAGCGATACGCTGCGTGCAGGGTGGGACCCACGTATTGGTTGAGCGGGAAGCCGTGGCGAATCGCTTCGGTGATAAACGCTTTGGCCGTGCGGACCGCTTCCGGAACGGAAGCGCCTTTGGCCAGCTCGGCGGTGATCGCCGCCGAATACGTGCAACCGGCTCCGTGGGTGTACGTGGTGTCGATACGGTCGCCTTCCAGGATGTCGAACGTTTCTCCGTCGTACAAAACATCGACCGCCTTTTCGTGTTCCAACTTGCCGCCACCTTTGACGAGCACGTATTTCGCGCCCAACTCGTGGATTTTCTTGGCGGCTGCTTTCATGTCTTCCACCGTGCGGATCGGGCCGTGTCCGCTCAACTGCCATGCTTCAAACAGGTTGGGCGTCACCACGGTCGCTCGGGGCACCAACACCTCGCGCAAGGCGACGGCCGTTTCCGGATGAAGCACCTCGTCCGTTCCCTTGCAGACCATGACGGGGTCAATCACCACATTGTTCAATTGATAACGGTCAATCGTCTCCGCCGCCAGCTCGATGATCTCCACGGAGCCCAGCATCCCGGTTTTCATCGCGTCGACACCGATACCCTCAACGATCGTCTTCAACTGCGCTTTCAACGTTTCCAAGTCAACAGGAAACACCTGATGTGCCCATCCGTTGTCCGGGTCCATCGCCACGATCGTCGTCAACGCGGTCATACCGTAGACGCCCCGTTCCTGAAACGTTTTCAGATCGGCTTGAATACCCGCTCCTCCGCTGCTGTCCGATCCGGCGATGGTCAGCACTTTGCGAATGCTCATGATTCGTCCCTCCTCATTTCCATATCCGGTTTTTCTTTCAATAAACGCATACCGTTCAACATCACCAAAATCGTGGCACCCATATCGGCTCCGATCGCCAGCCACAAGGTCAACCACCCCGGTATCGCCAGCAAAAAGGCCAACACCTTGATCCCGACGGCAAACGCGATATTTTGCCGGATGACGCGAAGAGCCGCCCGGCTCATCCGAACAGTAAACGGCAGTTTGCTCAAATCATCGGCCATCAGGACGATATCCGCCGTTTCCAGCGCCACGTCGGTACCTGCCCCGCCCATGGCGATTCCCACATCGGCGGTTGCCAGCGCCGGAGCATCATTGATCCCGTCGCCCACCATTCCGACCGGTCCGCCCTCCTCAGTATATCGGCGGACTTGACGCACTTTATCTTCCGGCAGCAACTCGGCACACGTTTCATCCACACCGGTTTGACGGGCCACGGATCGCGCCGCCGCGGCATGATCTCCGGTCAACAGCACCGTACGGCGGATACCGAGCTGTTTCAACGCACGAATCACATGAACGGCATTATCCCGCAATTCATCAGCGAGCGCGATGATCGCCAACGCTTCCCGATCCCTCCCCAAAGCGACGACCGTTTTCCCTTCATCCTGCAAACGGTGAATCGTCTCCTCCCAGGGACCGAAATCAAATCCTTCTTCTCCCATCCAACGCGGACTGCCGATCCAATAGGGGGTCCCGGCAATGTAGGCTTTCGCTCCTCGTCCGGGTACGGATTGAAAGTGATCCACATGTGCCACCGGAACCCGTTTTTCCTTCGCTTTCCGAACGATGGCCAGCGCCAGCGGATGTTCGGACAACCGCTCAATTCCCGCCGCCAGTACCAATACCTGCGCTTCACTCTGATCCTGCAGGGGGATGATGTCCGTCACCACGGGTTCGCCGCGGGTCAGCGTGCCGGTTTTATCGAAGGCTATCGTTTGAAGTGTGCCCGCCTTCTCCAGGTGCACGCCCCCTTTGATCAGCACACCGTGTCGAGCCGCGTTGCCGACGGCCGTCACGACGGCGACCGGTGTAGAGACGACGAGGGCACAGGGACAAGCCACGATCAGCAATGCCAACGCTTCGTACACCCAGGGCTTCCACGCCGCTCCCAGTGCCAACGGCGGGATGACGGCGATGGCAAAAGCCAAAGCCAACACGATGGGGGTATAGACACGGGCAAACCGATCGACAAACGCCTGTGCCGGTGCACGCTGCTCCTCTGCTTCCCCGACCAGGGCCACGATTTTGGCAATGGTGGTCTCTTCCGCCCGCCGCGTCACCCGCACCTCGATCGCCCCGGAATGATTGAGCGATCCCGCGAACACCTCATCTCCCGGCGATTTTTCCACCGGCAGGGACTCCCCGGTGATCGCCGCCTGATTGACAGCCGTGCTCCCTTTGACCACTTCGCCGTCGGCGGCGATTTTCTCTCCGGGACGGACGATCAGCACGTCCCCCACCTTCAACTCTTCTGCCGAAACCGATTGTTCCTCCCCTTCCCGGCGTACCGTCGCCGTTTTCGGCGCCCAATCCATCAATGATCTGATCGATGCGCGCGCGGATTCCATCACGGTTCGTTCCAACCAACCGCTGACACCGAACAAAAAGGCCACTACCGCCGCTTCCGCCCAATAGCCGATGGCCCATGCTCCCGCCACCGCTATGGTCATCAACGCATTCATATTGAAATCCAGCCGCAGCAATGCCACCATACCGCGGCGAAAGTGGTTCCATCCTCCCAATATCGTGGCCGCGGCAAACAAGCCGATGGCGACCGCCGTAGGAAACAACAGCCACTCAGCCAGTTCGGCCAGCAAAAGAAGCACCAAAGCGATGGCGCTTGTGAGCAACAATGGATCGCGCCAGCGGAACCGTCCCAATCCGACAGTCTCTTCCCTCCGGGCGACCCGGATGTCGTCAAAGGCTCCCAACCGTTCCACTTCCTCGATGCTCAGCTTGCGCCCCGTCACCACCAGCCGGGATGTGGCCAGATGAACGCGGGCATCGATCACTCCCTCGGCTTGACGAACTTTTTCTTCAAACTTGGCCGCGCAATCGGCGCAAGTCAGTCCCACCAACGGGTAGACATGCTGTTCGCGATCTTTCGCGTATCCCCTGAGCGTCACCCGTTTTCCCCCTTTGAAATCACACATGTATGATTCCCAGTCATCCACATTGTATTGCGAAAAGGCGGAGAATGAAAGCGGTTGGACATTCTCCCCCACTCATGCCCATACACATAGACAAGAAAGCGAAAGGAGCGAACACAATGAACTGGTTGGAAGCGATGGTGTTGGGTATCATCCAGGGATTGACCGAATTTTTGCCGGTAAGCAGCACGGGGCATCTCTACCTCGGCCGCCATTTGTTCGGGCTGGATTCGGCCGGTTTGTTTCTGGACACGATACTCCACCTCGGTACGCTCGCAGCGGTGATCACCGTTTACGGAGACGAAATCGCCGCCATCTGTCGCAAACCGTTGGGCAAAACGGGACGGCTCTTGATCGTCGGCACGATTCCCGCGGTAGTGGCAGGCATCACCTGGGAAGACATGCTGGAGACGATCTCGCAAACGGGCGTCACCATCGGATGGGAGTTTCTCATCACCGGCGCGGTATTATACGGGGCCGACCGGATGAAAGCAGACGGCCACAAAGGGGTGGACGACCTCACCTACACCGATGCACTGTGGATCGGCTTGGCCCAGAGCGCGGCCATTCTTCCAGCTGTCTCCCGCTCCGGAATGACCATCGCCGCAGCGTTGTGGCGCAACATGAGAACATCCGCCGCGGCCACCTATTCGTTTTTGCTCTCCATCCCGGCTATCGGCGGCGGTGTGCTGTTGCAGGGTGCCAAACTGTTGGACGGTCGGGCGGAACACATTCCCCTGTCCTCTCTATTGATCGGAACGGCGATGGCCGGGATTTGCGGCTACGTGGCCGTCCGCTGGATGGTCCGCATCCTGAGCCGCGGATCACTCAAAGGGTTTGCCTGGTACGTGTGGGTGCTGGGGTCGCTCATTCTGATCATACAGTGGTCGGGTCTTTTTTAACCCTAAGTAATCCGGGCTGTACACCACTTCCAGCTTCAACCGGAACGGGTCTTCGAAAAAGACGGCATAGTAGCGGATCGTATCGTGAAACTGCCCCGGGCTGTCATAGAGGATAGGGATGTTCCTTTCCCACAAAAACCGGGCGGTCCGGTCCACTTCTTCGACCGATTCCACCTGAAAGGCGATATGGTTCAATCCCGGACGTTTGCGGTGAAACGGCGGATCGGCGAAACGCTGCTCACACTGCACCAGACACAGTTTCATCCGCCCGTTGTTGTACAGCACCCAATCGGGATGGTCCGCTTCTTTTTCAAATCCGAGAAAATGCATCAGCGGATCGTAGAACGCCACGGCGCGGGACAGGTCCGCCACATTGTAATCCAGATGGGAAAATGACACATGGACCAAGGATCATACACACCCGCCTTTTCTGTCATTGTCATGCTCTCTCCCGTTTCGCCAAACCGCAAAGGTCGCTTGCCGGGAAACGGCTGCTCTGCTCCTGCGTCGATAACGACTGTCAAAACCGTTTCGACGTCGTCTGCTTCTCCTTCAAAATGGAGCGAATCAGGTGAATCGCCCCCATCTCACCCAGCGAAAACCATTCCAACAGTGTGGAACCCGGCAAGAGTTTCCGGGCGATGAGGCGTGCCGGCATTCCTTTTTGTGCGAGATGATGGGTTTCCTCCACCAACTCCAACAAAAAGCGGTGTTTCGCCTCCAACGATTGACGCCCCTTCTCCACCACACCGGCATGGGCGCAAAACACTGTCTCAAAAGGGTATGCCAAAACCCGCTCGATCGAGGCGATCATGTCCGTCACCGATTCCCCGCGCATACCGTAATGTAAACGGGTCCCCAAAAACAAATCGCCCGAAAACAACCACCCCCGCTCTTCTTCCAGATACGCGACATGGTCCCGGCAATGGCCCGGTGTCGGTATGACGCGAAACCGATAACGTTCCGTCTCCAGCACTTCTTCTGCGACGGTTCCCGAAACCGGCTCCAGCTGCCCCCACACCCATTGCCGGTAAAGAGGAATACTCGGTGGCCGCACCAGGATCCGGGCCGTCTCCTCGCTCATCATCACCGGAACGCCGTAAGTTCGGGCCAGCCAGCCCGCATTGCCGGAATGATCTTCGTGAAAATGGGTCAGTGCCACGGCCGAAGGAGGTTGCTCCGCAGCAAACGCCGCCGCATGATCCCGTGCCCTCGGCGGACCGGTATCGATCCACAGCCCGTCGACACAGTACCAATAGAAGCGAAGCGTATGTCCCAAAAAAGTGAACGTACCTTCGACTGTTCGGACATGATCATGATGCTGAATGGATAATTTCAACTTTGTCACTCTGGGTCACCTGTGATTCTTCGGGATGTTTTCTATCTTAGCACAAAACACGCTGCCCGAATCAGTTTTTTCTACTTTTCCGGCAAATTGTGAAGGATACACCCAACCGAAGTAAAACATAGATCCATTGATCAATTTCCAAAAATGATGGAGGGTTCCTTATGAATACCATCGGTCCTTTGATGATTTTGATCGGGCCGCTCGCCTTGTATGCAGCCAAAACCGCTATGGGAAACCGCGACAACCGCTATATAGACGCCCAGATTGAACACATGAAAACTCTGGAGGCAAAGCGACAGGATACCAAGCGGTCACTCTATTATTTTGTCGGGGGTTTGTTATTGATCGCAGGTGGTTTGATTGATCAAATAGGATAGGGAGTGTTCTCCAATGATGAATAGAGAAAGACTTGGACAAGGTTACACAGCAGACATATATCCATGGGAAGAATATCGAATAATCAAGTTGTTTCATATGGGGATCTCCGTTTCTTCCATCAACCGGGAGTTCTCTATAAGCAAAGTAGTGGAAAAATTGGGACTAAACGTTCCAAAAGTGTTTGAAAGAAGGCAATATCGAGGAAGGGAAGGGATTATCTACGAGCGAATCAATGGCCCTACCATGACACAGGCAATCTCCCAAGATCCCGGAAATATCAAAAAGTTTGCGTGCAAACTTGCCGCCCTGCATAATGCGATACATCGAAAAAAAGGGATGGGATTACCAGAACAAAAGGATATCCTAAGCAAGCGTATCCATCATACGGACTTACTTATGGCAAACACAAAAAAGTTTATTCTTCGTCATCTTGAGCTTCTACCCGAAGGAAGCCAAGTTTGCCACGGAGATTTTCACACCAATAACATTATCATCTCCTCTCAAGGCGCAGTCATCATTGATTGGATGGACGGGACCTGCGGCCATCCGCTGGCAGATGTTGCAAGGACAGTGTTGATTTATCGATTTGCGTCCATTTCCAATTGTGTCGTTAAAAGCCTACGAGATAGCATCATTCAAGAATATTTAAATGCATACATCCAATTGTCAAACTGCTCTCTGCAACAAATCAACACTTGGGAACTTCCTGTTGCCGCGGCGAGATTGACGGAAAACATTCCAACAGAAGAAAAGGAACGGTTACTGTTTCGAATCGAACAGCTAATCAAGGAAGATAGGTGAACAACTACTAGATTTCTCTTTGTAAAGAAAACGAGGCGGCAACACTCGCCGCGTGTCACCGCTGATTCGAATGAGGCATATCGCCAAAGCCATTTCAGGGTTAGTAGCTTACCCGCTGGTAACAAGTGTGCCGCCCATCCGGGTACGTGCTAACCGGGTGGGATGGGCTGATGACACAGCTCTGGCTTGAGGGTTACCCGAAAAATATGAACTGAGGGTGTCAACCTCTCAAGAATCCCGCGGCGACGACAGGAAGTGCCTCCGGTTCTTTGGCCGTGTGGAGTGTCAGGCCAAACAAGTCAACAACCGGCCCGGATCTTCCGTATAACGTCCCAGCGTATGCGTAAACCGGATGGCATCGGCTCCATCCAACACGCGGTGGTCAAAGGAGAGCGACACGTTCATCCGCCAGCCGACGGCCAACTCCCCGTTTTCAACAACTGGCCGTTCTTGAATCGGGTGTATCGCCAAAATCGCAACTTCCGGCGGATTGATGATCGGCGTGGCCCATCGACCGCCCAATCCTCCGACATTGCTGATCGTGAATGTGCCTCCACGCAAATGATCCGGCGAAAGTGCCCCCTCACGGGCCGCTTTCGTCAATGCGGAGACTTCCCGTGCCAACTGCTCGATGCTTTTTTGCTCCACATGCCGGACGACGGGAACGAGCAACCCCCGCGGCGTATCCACAGCAAATCCGATCGCCACCGAAGAAAACCGGCGAACGGTGCCCCGTTCCTCATCAAAATGGGCATTGAAATCGGGATGTTGCAACAGGGTGACGGCCACCAATTTCATCAATACGGGTGTATAAGTCAATCGGACGTCATCCGGTGTCCATTCCTGCTTCATTTTGTTGAACCAGGTCACTAATCCTTCGGCGTTCAGCTCGTCAAAATGGGTGGCATGCGGTTTGTTTGTGACCGAGAAAATCAATCGGTCGGCGATCACCCTGCGCGTCGGCGACAACGGTTCTTCCGTCATCGCCGGCCTCTCATCCGCGTGTACGGCTTCGGCGGGGACAGCGATCTCCTCCCCATATTCCCGGATCGGTACCCATTCTTCCTCATCGCTGCGAAATCCGCTGATCGTAACGGAGCGTTTCCCCGCGGCGGCATGATACCGACGCACATCTTCATCGGTGACGCGTCCGTTCGGCCCCGTTCCTTCCACCTGGGTGAGATCAACTCCCAACTCGCGCGCCAGGCGGCGGGTGGAGGGAGTGGCGGGCACACGTTTGCGGTTGGGACGGACGGTTCGGTCCCGATCCGGGAAGGAGACGGCGGCAGTCAGCGATTCCGGTGAGGATGCCACTTTCGCGGACGCATTTTCGATCACCAGCAGCACATCCCCCACCCGCATCACGTCGCCTTCTTTCCCGTTGATCCGGGCCACCCGGCCGGCAACGGGAGCGGGCAGTTCCACCACTGCCTTATCCGTCTGTACTTCCACCACCGGTTGATCCGCTTCGACGAGATCTCCCGGTTTGACCAACCAGCGAACGATTTGCGCTTCCGTCACCCCTTCACCCACATCAGGCAACGTAAAGGTTACGCTCATCTCTCTCCCTCCCTAAAATGCAATCACCTGGCGCACCGCTTCCGAGACACGATATGCATCAGGGCGGAATGCATCTTCCAACGCAAACATCGGTACCGGCACATCATAGCCGGTCACGCGGGCAATCGGCGCCTCCAACCAGAGAAACGCCTGCTCCTGCAACAGTGCCGCCAGTTCTGCACCCACCCCGGCAGTGCGTGGGGCTTCGTGAACGATGACGGCACGTCCCGTCTTTTTCACCGATGCAACCAACGTTTCCTCGTCCAGCGGATACAATGACCGCACGTCGATCACCTCGCAGGAAACGCCTTTTTGGGTCCATTCTTCAGCCGCGGCGATCGCCACCGGCACCATCGCTCCCCAAGCCAGCAGGGTGACATCTTCCCCTTCGCGCACGACACGCGCTTGTCCGATCGGTACTTCATACGCTTCTTCCGGCACTTCTTCCCGAACGGCGCGATACAGTTTCATCGGTTCCAAAAAGAGAACCGGATCGGGATCCGAGATGGCCGCCAACAGCAATCCCTTTGCATCATAAGGTGTGGACGGCACCACCACTTTCAGTCCGGGCGTGTGGACAAACAGCGCTTCGGTCGAGTCGCTGTGCAGTTCGGGGGCACGAATGCCGCCACCATAAGGAGCGCGAATCACCATGGCGGCCGGGAACATCCCCTGTGTCCGTGTTCGCAGGCGGGCAGCGTGGGAAACAATCTGCTCAAAACCCGGATAAGCAAAGCCGAGAAACTGAATTTCCACGATCGGACGCAACCCGTTGACCGCCATGCCAATCGCCGTACCGACGATGCCCGCTTCCGCCAACGGGGTATCGATGACCCGATCATCGCCGAAACGTTCCCACAATCCTTCCGTCGCCCGGAACACACCGCCGTTTTTTCCCACGTCCTCACCGAGAATCACCACTCCGGGATCCCGTTCCAATGCGAGGCGCATGGCATCGTTGATGGCTTGGATCAAGGTGAATTGTGCCATCTTCATCTCCCTTCCTCTTGACGCAATAGCGACTCTCGCTGACGTACCAGAGAAGGTGGCAGATCGGCAAATACGTGTGCAAACAGATGGGAGGCCGGCGGTGCCTTCGCCGATTCCGCCTCACAGACCGCTTCCTCGATCTCCTGTTTGCAACAGGCTTCCCAATCCCGTTCCTCCGCTTCCGACCACAGGCCTTCCGCCTCCAGCAACCGACGGTATCGCTTCAGCGGGTCACGCAGTTCAACCCACTCCCGCGCCTCTTCCTGTTCACGGTACCGTCCCGCATCGTCGGCGGTGGTGTGTGCGCCATGGCGATACGTCACCGCTTCGATCAAGGTGGCTCCTTCTCCCGTGCGCGCCCGTTTTACCGCCTCCTTCATCACCGTATAGACGGCCAATACGTCATTGCCGTCGACACGCACTCCGCGAATCGCGTAGGCGGCCGCCTTTTCCGCCACGGTCTCCGTTGCGGTCTGTCGGGAAAATGGCACACTGATGGCGTACTGGTTGTTTTGACAGAAAAAAATCACCGGCAGGCGAAACACGCCCGCAAAGTTCAATCCCTCATGGAAATCCCCTTCCGAGGTAGCCCCGTCGCCGAAATAGGCCACGGCCACCGACGGTTCACCCTTCAGCTTGGAAGCCCAGGCCGCTCCCGCCGCGTGCGGGATCTGCGTGGCGATCGGAACGGACGGTGGGAACAGCTTGACGCCTTCCGGTGGACGACATCCTTCGACCCGTCCCATCCAATACAACAAAATCTGTTTCAGCGGCATCCCGGCGATCATGGCAACGCCGTGTTCCCGGTAACTCGGGAAAATCCAATCTTCCCGATTCAGCGACAAAGTGCTCCCCACTTGAGCCGCCTCCTGCCCCTGCAATGGCGCATACGTGCCAATCCGCCCTTGTCGCTGCAAAATGATTGAACGCTGATCGAACAGGCGAATCTTGCGCATCCATTTATAAAATTCAATTTTGAGCGGTCGCTCGATAGGTTTCCACGCTACTTCCCCTTCCGGGGTCAACGTTCCGTCAGGCTGGATATATTGTATCCCCACTTTTTCTATCTGTCGCAGCATCAAACGATTCCTCCCTGGATGGCCTCAACGCGTAAACCCGAGAAGGATCCGACGCAGGTCGGCCACTTTCTCCAACCGTTTGACCACCAAACGGTCGGCGGCGCGGCAGGTCGGGATATCCTCCTCCCGGGACAACTGGTAGATTTGTAACAACATCTGATAGATGGATCGTGTTTTGGCCATCACGCGCTCTTCGTTGTATCCCTTCAGCTCATCGGCCACTTGGATCAGTCCCCCGGCGTTCACGAGATAATCGGGGGCATACAAGATACCCATTTGGTGCAGCATGTCACCGTGACGATCCTCCGCCAGCTGGTTGTTGGCTGACCCGACAACGGCTTGGCAATGGAGCTCCGCAAGCGTGCGGTCGTTGATGATACCGCCTTTGGCGCAAGGAGAGAAGATATCACAATCCATTTGATGAATCGTGTCAATATCCCCGCGCTCCACCTGGTCCGGGTACTGATCGCACAACGCGTTCACGCGTGACTCATCGATATCGGCGACAATGACTCGCGCTCCTTCCTCCACCAACAATTGCACCAGGCGTGTGCCTACCTTGCCCGCACCCTGGACCGCGACCACGCGCCCCTCAAGGCTGGGAGAACCCCACAGATGTTCGGCCGTCGCCCTCATCCCTTGCAATACGCCCAACGCCGTTGGAATGGCGGTATCCCCGCTTCCGCCGTAACTTTTGGGCAACCCGACAAACGAATCGGATTCACGTGCCGCATGGACAAAATCTTCCGGTTCCGTTCCCATGTCCGTTCCGGTGAAAAAGCGTCCGTTCAGACCGCCGACAAACCGGCCGAACGCGCGAAACAATTCCGGTGTTTTATCCCGACTCGGATCGCCGATGATCACCGCTTTTCCGCCGCCGAAATCCACATCAGCCACACCGCACTTGTATGTCATGCCCCTGGACAGGCGCAACACATCCTCCAGTGCTTCATCCGTCGTGGCGTACGGCACCATCCGGCAACCGCCCAAAGCCGGGCCCATCGTGGTGTTGTGAATGGCGATGATCGCTTTCAGACCGGATTGCGGGTGGCGACAGAAGATCACTTGTTCGTGGCCGAATTGGTCCATCAGCTCAAAAATATCCCGCATCGTGGCCCTCTCGTCGGCATCGTTTTTCACCAACTGCAGGGTCTGTGTCTGTTGATTTTTCATCCGGCACCTTCCGCTCCTTCGAAGAAGTGAGTATTCTCGTCCGCCATTCCGTTTTCCCTCATGACTAATGATATGCCCGATCAAATCCGGGTGTTCGCCTGACGGACCGGTTCATTTACCGCGGAACCCGGGCTTTCTCTTTTCAGCAAACGCCATCACGCCCTCACGAAAATCTTCCGTTTTCCCCGCGATTTCCTGCATCTGCGCTTCGTACTCCAGCGCTTCCTCCCATGAATGCTCCATCCCGTAAAACAGCGCCCGTTTTGTCAAGCTGTACGCTTTTGTCGGTCCCTGAGCGAGCTGTTTCGCCCACTTGAAGGCCTCTTCCTCCAACTGATCGTGTGGCACGATCCGATGGGCCAACCCAATCTGTACGGCCTCTTGCGCCTCCACATCACGGCCGGTCAGCGCGATCTCCATCGCCCTGCCGAAACCGATCAGACGCGGAAGGAAATAGCTGGCACCACTGTCCGGAGCCAAGCCGATCCGCGAAAACGCCACGATGAATTTGGCCCGGTCGGAAACGATGCGCAAATCGCAGGCCAATGCAAGGCTGCAACCCGCACCGGCTGCCACACCGTTCACCGACGCGATTACCGGTTTTTCCATCTGCACGATGGCGCGGACGATCGGATTGTACCGTGTCCGCACGCTGTCGCCGAGTGAAATCGCTTCCAAATCGGCGACACTTCGGTCACGCAGATCCTGCCCGGAACAAAACGCCTTGCCCGCTCCGGTCAACAACACCGCACGCACTTCGGCATCCTTTGCGGCTTCCTTGAGCACTTGCACCAATTCGTCGTTCATCTGCTGGTTGAATGCGTTGTACACTTCCGGACGGTTGAGCGTGATCATGCCCACACCCGATTCTTTCGTGAATTGCACCGTTTCCGGCATAAAATCTCCTCCTTCAGATGTTGATCCATTTCATTTACCTTGAGCCCCCCTGCTTTGCGACCGACCGAAATGTTCCGACAATTCCTCTTCTATTTGCCCTGAAACCGTGGTTTCCGTTTTTCCACAAACGCACGCATACCTTCTTTTTGATCTTCCGTGGAAAACAGGAAATAAAACAGCTTTTGTTCGTAATCCAGCCCGGTTTCCAAGGTGGTGTCCATCGCCTTGAGCACCGCCTGCTTGGCCAACCGAACAGCAACCGGTGGTTGTTGCGCGATCTTTTTGGCAAGATTCATCGCTTCCGCTTCCACCAGCTCGGGTGGAACCACCCGGTTGATCAGCCCTGCCTGAAGTGCTTCCCTCGCGGTCATCGATCGGCCGGTCAATACCATTTCCATTGCCCGCACTTTCCCGATGGCACGCGTCAACCGTTGGGTTCCTCCTGCTCCCGGCATAATGCCGAGCAGGATTTCCGGTTGGCCGAACACAGCCGTCTCAGAAGCCACGATCAAATCGCAAGCCATGGCCAATTCGCACCCGCCTCCCAACGCATACCCATTGACCGCGGCAATCAACGGCTTCGCCAACTTTCGGATGCGGTCCCATTCGGCGATCTGATCCTGAAGCAGCATCTCCACGGACGAAGCTTCCGCCATCTCCGGGATATCCGCCCCGGCGGCGAAGGCTTTCTCATTGCCGGTGATGACCATGCAACGGACATGATCGTCCCGATCCATTTCCGTCAACGCAGTCACCAGCTCCGAAACCAGTTGCAGATTCAACGCATTCAACACTTCCGGCCGATTCAGGCGAATCCAACCCACGTTTTCCCGAATCGAAGCGACAATGTAGCGATAATCGCGGTTTCCCACCGGTCCACCCCCCTGTAAAAAAACGTAACTAAAGCTCTTACATTTCCATGTATTAAGAAAAAAACATGTATAGATAATCGTTTGCAAATTCATTCTATCAATTTTGCCGGTAGATTGTCAGTGATCTGCTGTACAGCACGAAAGAGAAAATCTTTTCCTGTCAATAAAAAAGAGCCCTTGCGGGCCAATATCATCAAGAGACGAATTTTCTCGTTTCCTCGAGACAAGATTCACACAAGATTTTGCCTTTGAAATACAACAGTTTATCCATTCCGCCGCAAAACACGCAGGACGGATTGTATTTCTGCAGGACGATGCAATCGTCATTGACAAAAATCTCCACACCATCATGCGGTTGGATGTTCATCATGTCCCGAAGCTCTTTGGGCAACACAATCCGTCCGAGATGGTCCACTTTGCGCACGATACCAATCCCATTCATCACAATCCCCTCACTACGCAAATCGATCGTTTTCGGGGAGGGTCGATACAAGACAGGTAGCTAAGGGAGCGGGATCGGAGCGACAGCGCACATAGCCGGAAAGGTCTGGGGTTCGACGGAGGAAGACGGCTCCCCCTCCGCCTGACCGGTATGCGCTCCTTCATCCTGCCCGGTATCATTTGCGGAGTCGGCGGGCGGATTCGTTGGTTGCGCCTGCGGATTTTTCTGATCCTGACCTCCATCACCGCTGCTGCCATTGTGATTCCCCTGTTCATCGGCCGCACCGGTATCGTTTTGATTCGACGGAGACGGTTCCGTGTTGCCCGCGGGAGCCGTGGTCTGTCCATTGTCTGGTGTACTGTTGGACGGGTTTTCCGCATCCGAAGTCTGTGGTGAATCGGAAGCCGCTCCATTTGAAGGGGACGGTTCCGTCACCGCAGGGGCCGGATTGTCCGCCGACTGTGCGGGTGGTTCATCGGTCTCGCCCGAATCTTGGGGAGCCTGATCACCCGGTTGCGCGGGTGGGGTCGGTTCCTGCAGCCAATCCTCCCATTGTTTTTCCGGCGGAGGATCGGTCAACACCGGTTCCACCGTTTTCAGCTGATCCATCAACTGGGAGATCGATGCATTGGCCACGACATTCGTCGAGATGGGAGCCCCTTCCCGCTTCGCCAGCAACCAGACGGCGTATTTGCCGAGCGACAACCCGGTACCTTCCGCTTTGTCGCGCAGTTCCTTGGGCAACGGCAAAGTGTACACATTCAATGCGGTGGCCAGATGAGGCTGATGCCGGATCTCCTGACGGATCTGCTCCAACAATGGTTTCGCTGATCCCTTTTCGGAGACGCCGGACAACACGATCCCTTCTTTGTCCCGGATGTATCCCTGATCATGCGCCCGTTCGAGAAACGAGACCACAAACTTCCGGATATTTTGTCGTTGCCAATCCATCCCCTGTATCAACTGTCGTGCGGGCTGATTGAGCGGCCGAACCATGACCACTTCCTGCCGACCGTTGATACCCAGCTCCAAACTGGGATTCATGTCGATGTATACGTACGATTCCGCTTTGGCGTCTGAAGGAAACAACCACGGAAACAAAAGGAAAATCCCGGCGACGAGGGCCGCTGCAGCAAAGGCGATGGCACCCCATTTCCTGACCGGATTCATGTGGATGTCGGTTACAATCACTTCGTCTCCGGGTTGGGCGTGGTGATGCTGTTTGGGAACATGCAAAAATTCGCCGTCCGACGTCATCACGACCCAATCGCGGGAACCGACCTCCATTATGATTCCCTTTCGCACAGCAACAACCCCCCCCTTCTTGCCGGACGACAGACCGAGATATTCCTGCATCAACGGCAGGTCCTCGACCAAAACCACCGTCAGTGCAACCAGGTATTTGCGATGCCTTTGCAAGGTCCTTCGGTGCAACCCGATCCGGCCCGCCAGCTCCTTGCTCGGCTTGACCTGCTCATAAAAATCATGCAACAGATCTTTGTCAGCCACAATACGGCTGGCGATCTCCAGCAAATGCTCGCGTGTATCCCGGTGTTTGGGGGAGGTTTTCACCAAATCGGACATCTTGATGCCAAACCGTTCCAGACATTGTGAAAAATGTTGCACTTCCAACCGGCGTGCCCGCGCCAACTCTTCCTCCTGATACTGCACGAAGGATCGGGAGACCACTTCTGGATGATGAGGCTCGTTCTCTTTGGCGTTCGGCGGCACCAACGGTACCTGATTCGCATGTTTCTTTTCGTGACGGTAATAATCGATGAGGCGTCGATGAATCACCATATACGCGAAGGACAGGAACGAACTTGACTGTCCCGGTTCGTAGCGGTTGATTGCCTCGTTCAACCCGACCAACGCAATGGTGAACTCGTCATCCTGTTTGCTGATCTGCCGTTTGCAAACCTTGGAGGCCACGCGTAGTATGTAGGGTTCAAGGTCTCTTAACAAATCATCGCGGGTCCCGCCGGATTCGGCAGCTTGGGCTTCCCTCACACGCGCTTCGATCTCGGGCTTTTGCTCCAATAGATCCCCGCTACCCGGCACTTGCAATACCGACACCTCTCCCTACTCTATGTATTCGTAAGCGCATCCGTTTTTCTGTCCTTCATTGCTTCCTAATTGTACCACGTTTTTGACCTATCGTCTGCAAAATTCAAGGATGTCACCGCATAAGATTAGGAAGAATAACGAAAGATGTAGAAAAAGGAGGTAAAATTGAGATGAAAAAGGAAGAAAGGAGTCCTCATCCTCCCCGTTTCGCTCCGGGAATGACGGAAGAGCAACTGGAGGAAGAAGCAACACCGGAGGAGATCGCCCGAGGCCATTCGACCAGCGTAACCCGGTTGGAACAAGATCGCGATGCGGACGAATAGGGTGTTTCCGGTAAATGGCCGGAAACCGTCCATCGACAGAATGGTTGTTCTCCACCGAAAATGGGGAGCCCGTCGGAAAACCGAAAGGCGTCCCCATTTCTCAAGATATCCGACTTACAATAAATCCGACTCAAATCCACGGCGACCATAGGAAGTGCCTGCGGTGCCTTTGCGATACGGAGTGTCAACCCATCGATCAAATCCGGTTGGCTTCCGCCGTGCCGAGCGACCGAATGGCCGCCACCGCATCCGGATTTTCCAGCGAAGAGAGATCTCCCGCCTCTTTTCCGAGGTAGGCGGCCCGGATCACCCGACGCAAGATTTTGCCGTTTCGGGTTTTGGGCAGTTCCCGCACAAAATGAACGCGCTTGGGTCGCAGCGCTTTGCCCATTTTTTCCTCCACCAAGCGGATCAGATCCGATTCCAGCGTTTCCCCGGGTTCATAACCGTGCGCCAACACCGCAAAACAGACGGCCTGCTCGCCTTTGGTCTCATCCGGCACACCCACCGTTGCCGATTCGACAACGGCCGGATGATCCACGAGCACTGATTCCATCTCAGCCGGACCCAACCGTTTCCCCGCGATTTTCAACGTATCATCGGACCTGCCCGTAATATACCAAAACCCTTCTTCGTCCACTTCCACCCAATCGCCGTGCACCCATGTTTTGGGCCAGCGGCTCCAATACGTTTCTTCATATCGTTTGGGATCATTCCAAAATCCTTTTGTCATGCCGACCCACGGTTGCCGCAGGACCAACTCACCCACTTCTCCCCGCACGGTCTGACCGTTTTCATTCCATACATCGGCATCCATGCCCGGCATGGGACCACTGAAAGAGCAAGGCGCGATCGGTTTCAACAGGTTGCCGCCCAAAATGCCGCCGGAAATCTCCGTTCCGCCTGAATAGTTGAAAATCGGGACACGACCGCCACCCACCTGTTTGAACAACCATTGCCACGGCTCGGGATTCCACGGCTCCCCCGTTGACCCGAACACGCGCAGGGAACTGAGGTCATGCCGTTTGACCCAGAAAATGTCGTGTTTCATCAATGCCCGGATGACAGTTGGAGAGATTCCCAAATGGCTCACTCCGTGCGAGGCGACGATCCGCCACAATCGGTCCGGTTCCGGATAATCCGGCGTTCCTTCGAACACCAACATGGCGGCACCGGTCATCAACGCCCCGAACACCATCCACGGCCCCATCATCCATCCCATGTCCGTCACCCAAAACAGGATGTCCCCCGGCCCCACATCCATGCCGTATCCTGCATCAAACGCCGCTTTGATCGGGAAACCGGTGTGGACGTGCACCGTTCCTTTTGGTTTGCCGGTGGTACCCGACGTGTAGATGATCATAAACGGGTCCTCCGACGCCGTCGCCTCAGGAGAAAGCGGTTTCATTTCAGTCATCAAATGATCCCATTCCACATCGCGCTCTTCATTCCACGGACCGTCCCGTTTCAACCGGCGAACGACCAACACTTTTTCCACCGAAGGGGACAAGTCCACCGCTCGGTCGGCCTCTTCCTTCATGGGTACCACTTTTCCTCTCCTCAGAAACCCGTCCGCCGTGATCAGGAGTCTTGCTCCGCAATCATTCAGCCTGGAAGCGACCGCCTGCGCACCGTAACCGGAGAAACACGGCGTGAAAATGGCGCCGATCCGGGCGATGGCCAGCATGGCAATGACATTTTCCGGAATCATCGGCAAATAAATGCCCACCCGATCCCCTTTTTGGATACCGAGCCGCATCAGTCCCCCGGCCAAACGGTTGACCTCGGACCACAAGTCCCGATACGTGTATTTGCGGACCGCCCCTTCGTCCCCTTCCCAGATGAGCGCAAGCCGGTGGCGGGACTCATTGCGGTTCACCCATCGGTCCAGACAGTTGTGAGACACGTTGAAACGCCCGTCCACGAACCACCGTGTCCACTGAATGCCGTCGGAAGCGTCCATCACTTGGCGGTATGGGCGAATCCACTCCAATTCCAGATCATGTACCACCGCTTCCCAAAACCAAGCGACATTTTGGATGGACCGTTCATAAAACCGGTCATAATCGGAGATCCCAAATTGTTGCATCAACCGATACAACCGTGTTTGCCGCGCTTGTTCCTCGTCGGGAAACCAGACCGCTTTCGCCATACCCACTCGCCCCCTTTTCAGGACTTCATCCTTTATTGTACTGGTCGGGAGACAGATGGTCAAAGAATAATCAGAATCTATCGTCAAAACAAATCATCATGAATAAACATAAATTTGGAAATCTATCAAAGACGGATTGTCAGGAGAAGAGAACCCTTGCCCTGCTGGCAAGGGAATTTGTTTTTTTGAAAACCCGAGCAAACCGGGAAAAAATGGGGTACAATAGAAAGCACAACGTCAAATTTAAAGCGAAGTGATGACCAATGAATCCCCAGTATTTGAAACGAACCATCATTAAAAAAGAGATTCGCAGCCACTATCTGGACGAAGTCAAAGAAATACAGGTGTATCTGCCACCGCACTACGACGAAACCGTCACCTATCCGGTGTTGTATCTGCAGGACGGGGACGACTATTTCAATCTGGGACGCATCGCCACCCAAGCCAACCAACTGATTTACGAAGAGGACATCCGACCGATCATGATGGTGGCTGTCCCCGTCGACAAAAGCAAGCGTACGGCCGAATATTCCCCGATCGGGGAACGCAACCGACTGTACCTGCAATTTTTTACGGAGGAGCTGCTGCCGGGGATCGAAAGCGATTTTCCGGTGGATCGGACACCTGACGGACGGGTCGTCGGCGGTTCGTCCCTGGGAGGAACCGTTTCACTTCACCTGGCACTGGAATACCCGGAGGATTTCCGCCAGGTACTGTCACAATCGGGCGCTTTCCTGGAAGCAACCATCGACCGGATTCGCCAAACGTCTTCACTCGACGACCTGGTGGTGTACCAATCCATCGGAAAAGCGGAAACCGCGGTGCCCACCAATATGGGCAAATTGGATCTGTTGGCTCGCAATCGGGAAGTGTACCGTCACCTGCAGGACAAACAGGCACAGGTGCATTATGCGGAAAAAGAGGGCGATCACACGTGGGGGTTGTGGCAAAAAGATATTCCCGATGCCCTGAGAATCTTTTTCGGAAACTGACGGACAAAAAGGGAGCCGTTTGCCGATCCACTTCGTACCATGGCGAGGTCGGCAAAAACGGCTCCCCGATCCTGAGCGTGCCAGATCAATTCATCCGTACGGCTTTCCCGGCTCGCTCCGCCCGGAAAAACATTGTTTCCTTATGGAATAACCAAACACACGCTCTAATCCAGTCGCTCCTCCAACCAATGGCGGAATGCTCTCACCTCGGTGAAAACAGCATCCGGTTCCGGTTGAAAGGAACAGGGCTTTTCCGTTGCAAACCAGCAAACCCCCACCGTGGCTACCCCGGCAGCCTTTCCGGCCATCACGTCGACGGACATATCCCCCACATACACCGTTTCTTCCGGTCGTGCCCCAAAATGGCGCATGGCCAATCGGATTCCGTCCGGTTCCGGTTTATACCGGTTGATTTCCGTACCGGTCACCCACCAATCGACCAATCCGTTCATGCCCAGCAGTTCGGCGGAAATGACCGCACTTTTGCGACCTTTTCCAGTCACCACACCGACATTGGCTTTTCGTTCCTTCAACCAGCGCAACAGTTCCAAAACAGCCTCGTTCGACCGGACCAATCGTGCATGGTGCTCCCGATACAACCGAAAATAGGCATCATGGGCCTGTTGAAGGCAATGGCGGGGAAGATGGCTCTCCAGTATCACTTCCTCCGGCGGCCCGAACCTCGCGGCAATCCCCGCGTCATCCAGTTCCTCTCCACCGAAGCGACGAAATACTTCGCGAAAAGACCGGTAAATCACCGGAAGCGTATCCGCCAGCGTCCCGTCGAAATCAAACAGAACCGTCCGTAGCACGCAATCACTCCCGCCACTGGTTTTGATGATCGTTCCAACGCGAATAACAGTGACTACGCCACACGACTCATGCACAGAGGCACTCCCTTCGGTCGCCGTGGACTTTTCGCTTCATCCGGCGCAGCAACACGCCATCCATCCACGATGGCTTCGTCCCAGCCTCATTCTGTTTTGTTTTACGAGTTTTCGCTCGCATAGTGGTTTTCAGTGTTTTTTTGCACTTCTCGACTCCATTGTATCCAAAATCTGTCGGTCTTGCGAGAGGGACCAAGCCCTCCCGCGTCCGACGCTCGCTTTTTTCCCCACCCTGAAGGGCCGGGTTTTCCCGGTCGCTTTTATATAAAATTACTCGCGGTCTCCGGTTTCTCCATTCTTTTTTTCGATTGCCCGCGTCATCTGCTGCCACACGGTACCGCTCGCTTCTTCGCCTTTTTCAATGCGCTCCAGCGCCATCCGCACTTGCAGACGCACCTCGAATTCAGGATCGTTCTCCGCTTCACGCAAAGCCGGCAGTGCCGATTCATCCCCCACTTCGTAGAGAAAACGGGCGGCCCGCCACCGCACCAGCTTGTTGGGATCTTGGAGTGCTTCCGCCATCGGTCCGATCGCACGGGGATCACCAAGGTCCGACAAAGTATCACCAGCGGTACGGCGAACAATGGGAGAGGGATCTTTCAAGGCTTTCAACAACAATGGCAATACATCGGCATCATCCACTTCCCCCAGATAAGCCACGGCCAATCTTCGAACAGACACATGGGGATCGGACAACGCCTTTTGCAGTACGGGCAATGCCTCCCGATCCGGTTGTTTCATCCGGGACAATGCGGCATATCGCGTTTCCCAATCGGGTTCATCCAACCGGCGGGCCACTTCATCCGCATCCAATCGCTCCTCTTGAACCGTTTCACCCGCTTGCAACCGAAACGCCTCCTCCACCATCCGGTCCAACCGGGCGGCATCATACGCCGCGGCGATTTCCTTCACCACTTCCTCTCCTACGCGGTTTACGTCTCCGTACCGGACCCCGCGCTCTTCCCATTTTCGTTCCATGATGACATTGGGAGAAGCCATTTTCAGCTTCATCGTCGCCTCCAGGAAACGATCGGGCAGGCCGAAACGGGTTTCTTCCCCGTTTTTCACCACTTTTACCTGGATGGGGATGCCTCGGAACGTTTGAACGAACACCTGCACTTCGCCAAATCCGTCCTGTGTCGTTTTCTGTTCATCCGCAGTTTGCACATCCCCCTCACCGCCCAACACTTCCCGAGCGGCAGACAGGATCGCCTGCCAATCCGCTTTGGGATGGCGTTCCAGCGCGATGAAGTCCGATACCTGAAACACCCCTTTGACCCCCGGAATCTGCAACAAGCGGCGTACATAGTCCGGTGCTCCTTCAGCCTGTTCACGGGTGACGTTGATGCTCACCCCTGCGGGTAACCGTTCGTCCATGTTCAATTTCATGGTGTTGGGACTCGGCGTGGGCTCGATCGAAATGATTTTCATCGGATTCGTCCCCTTCCGTTCACTTGATGGTCTGGACGTATTGTATCATATCCCTTGCCATGCCCTCCAACCGGGGAAACCATACCCGATAATGGATATATTCCCGTCCGAAGGCATGATAAAATAAAAAAGGTTGATACAATTACGTCAGGACATGAGCAAACCGATTTGACCAAAGGAGTATGGACTGATGAGGAACGCACACAAGGGTGAATGGATCCGAAATACATATGAAGTGTTGCAAGTATTTCCGCTTCAGCTGGGGACGCTGTATTTCACACGGTTCCACCCTGATCCGACAAAAACGGATGTCACCCGAGCGGATACCCGCTTCATTCTTGCGGTTCCGGCCACCTCTCAGGCAACGGACGCACCCCTGGCGGCACTTCTGGAGCGGGACGAATCCCGGTTCGTATCAGTGGAAGCGGTGTTTGTCGAAGAGGAGACGATGTACTGGGTATATCGCCGCATGCCAAGCACCTGGCTTGCATATCGGCTGCTGTCAAACCATCGCGTGCCGGAGAGAGAAATTCCCGCGCTGCTGCAACAGGTGGTCCGGACGTGGATGCAAGTGGAACGGAATGACGAATGGACCTTTATCCATCCCGAAAACTTATTCCTGGAAGACAGCGGACAGGTACGCTTTTTATACGGTGGTCCAGCCTGGCTGACGCGTCCTCCCCTTTTCCCGCCGAATGAAGGGGTTCGTCTGGGTTTGCTTGCGTATTCGCTTTTGACGGGCCGGCGGATGCCGTTACATGTTCCAATGGAAACCCTTCTTTCCTTACCGGAAGATCCCGTTGTCCCGAATGCTTGGAAGTCCTTTCTCCGTCAAATGTGTCAAGCATCGTCAACGAATGTCCCTTCTTGGGACAAAACATTGGAGCTGTTGGAGCAAACCTCACGGACCCTCTCAAGCCCGGAAACGCCGGGAAGGGGACATGCCGCAACCGACCCGGCCACCGTCACCGCAAAGAAAGCGTCGAGCGTATCTGAACGAACTTCCCCGGCACCACATGTTCCAACCGCCTCCGGCCCTTGGTGGAAGCGCAGAGCCGTTCGACTGGGAGCTGCAGCGATCGGCGGATTGATGCTGTTGACAGCCACCGGATGGGGTATCACGCAAATGTTCGTCTCCAACTCGGACAGAGCGGCCTTGAGTCCGTCCCAATCCAAACAGGCGGCGATCTGGTACAACCAATCCTTGGCGGCATATCAAGCGAAACAATACGATCGGGCATTGGAATTGGGCAAAAAGGCGTTGGCGGCCGATCCAAGCAAACAGGGATACTACCTGCATGTCGCCAAATTACACCAAATTCAAGGGGACTTCCAAAACGGCGTGCAAGTCATGAAACAGGCGGTGAAACGCTTCCCACAAGACCCCGCCATGCAGGACGGATTGGCCATGCAATCGTATTATGCCAAGGATTTTATGGCCGCCAAAGCTGCCAGTGACAAAGCTGTGCAAATGAACCCATCCAATCCCGGCTATTTCTATCACAACGGAAAAATTCTCGCTGCGCTGGGAGATTATGCCCATGCAGCGGAGATGTTGAAAAAGGCGATTGCCTTGGACAACCGTCAACCTTACTATCACTATGACCTATCCGTATATCAATACCGTTTGGGACAAATCGATCCCGCCATCCAATCCGCCAAAACCGCATCCGGCATGGATGGTGACAATCCCCGCTACAAGATGATGTTGGGCATCCTGTATCTGAAAAAACGGGAACTTGCCAACGAAAACCCGTCGCTTTTGCCGGAAGAAAAGGAAGCGCAAAAACGGAAATGGGCACAGGAAGCGGTGCGTGTATTCGATCCGTTGGTGAAGAAACACGAATTGAACGAAGGAGGTTATTATTACGCTTCTGTCGCTTTCTACTATGCGGGCCGGCTTCCCGAAGCGGCAAACGCCATTCAACAGGCATTGAAAGCAAACAATCGACATGCTTTGTATCATTACCATTACGGCGTGGTGCTCGCCGCTTCAGGCAAGCGAAATGAAGCAATCGCCCAATTTCAACAGGCGGTTCGTTTGGAGCCGAATCACCCTTTATACAAAAAAGCTCTCGACCAATTACAGAAGTGAACGACAACTTTTTACATGATTTTTTAAGTTGGGACTACCGTTTTTCACTGATTGTGCTAATATAGAAAAATAGGGAAGATGGGCAAAATTTGAATAAGGTGGGGAGTGGAACTGTTGCGGACGATCATTTTGACATTGGCTCTCCTACTTGCCTCTTTCCCGGTCGCAAATGCCGCACCACTCGATATCGAAGTGAACGTTGACCCGCAACCGGTCACCGATCAGGTGAACCGGACCGTCGATGAGGTGACGGATTTGGTACGTGAGGTGGTCCCGCCGGTAGTGGAACCGCCGGTGGAAGAGCCGCCGGTGGATCAGCCGCCCGTGGATGAACCGCCGGTCGATCAGCCGCCGGTGGACCAACCGCCCGTGGATGAACCGCCGGTCGATCAGCCGCCGGTGGACCAACCGCCCGTGGATGAACCGCCGGTCGATCAGCCGCCGGTGGATCAACCGCCCGCGGAGCAACCCCCGGTGGATCAACCGGGCAATGAGCCGCCTGCGGAGCAACCGCCAACCAACCCAACACCGGTGGATCAACCGGGCAATGGAGGGCAACATGACGGCGGACGTCAGGTGACGGTGGACAAGCCTGCCTACAGTGCACCCACCGTCGTGCAACCGGAGGAAATCCAACAACAGTCGTTCCACAAATCGGGCGCTTCCGCACCCCAGCTGGAAACCCAAGAACTTCCGAAAACGGCTACGCCGTACCCCAATCTGGCATTGGCGGGCGGATTGTTGCTCGTCAGCGGTGCAGTGCTGTATCGGTTCCGTCCGCAAAAAGGCTGAATGGCTTTGATACGCAAACTGGGGCTTCTGTTGATGGCTGCGGGTGCTTTGCTGGTGGTCTGGAGCGGGTATCAGTGGTGGGCGGAAAGCCGTACAGCCGTGTACGACTCAAAAACGGCGCTGGCGTATACCCCACGGACCCATCCCAATGATCCCGCGCTGTCCAGGGGGATCCCACCCTATCCTGCTCCACCGACGGGAGCCACGCTCGGTCAGTTGGTCATCCCTCGCATCGGTGCCATTTTGCCCATCGTGGAAGGGACCGATGAGGACCAGTTGGCCAAAGGAGTGGGACACCTTCGTGGCAGCGCCCTTCCGGGCGTCACCGGCAATGCGATACTGTCCGGGCATCGGGATACGGTTTTCCGCCGGATGGGTGAAGTGAAAAAAGGCGATTTGCTGGTGGTGAGAACCGAAGCGGGCACCTTTACCTACCGGGTGCAAAAGATGTGGGTGACCAAGCCCACAGACCGGTCGGTTCTCGCTCCCAGACCGACGCCGATACTGACATTGACCACCTGCTATCCTTTCGGTTATATCGGAAGCGCACCGGATCGCTACATCGTAGAAGCAGTTTTGATTCGGATCGATTCGAAAAAAAAAATAAAGCGGGAACCCATCTTCCCACTTGTCAAACCCGGGCCTTTGGGCCCGTTATTTTGTGAAATTGCCCGCGACGGGATTCTCTCTCTTTCCTTTCTCCCAGAAAGCGGAATCCTGACCAAATGCATTCCCGGTTTGCTTCACCTGCCCCTGCAAGGAAGCAGGTCATGGCCGCTTCGCCAAAAGGAAGTCGCCCGCGATTTCATTTTTGCGCTTTCCGGGTTTCGCTCGCCGGGAGTTCACTTGCACCCTCAAAGATTTATCCGGACACTCCCTGGCAGAGAGAGCCGAAAACAAGTGCAAAATGCGAGAACATACGGGTTGATCGACTTTTAAGATAAACGCTAAAAACGGTGGCCGTTCTCACGAGCGACCCTTGTGCTTGCCGAAAGAGAAGCGATAGGGAAAACGGTGTCCCCGAACGAAAATTGCCTACACTTCACAATAATATACAGGCTCATCATACAGGCGCAGAGAGTCCGACCACAGACGGCAAAGTTTTTCCCATTCGTCCGTCATCACTGGTTGGGTCAACAAGTGTAACGGAATGCGAAGGTTTAATAACCTGCCGCTGACAACAAAACGAGTGACACCTGCCGGCATCACATTTCCGCTCAAAACGATTTGTTCCAACTCTTCCAGCCTGCAAACGGGGTAGCGGAGAATCACCTTCCCTTCGTCCGGCAGCTGTCCGCACCCTTGCGGCAAGCGCTGAACGGCACAGTCCCGGCTGTAGGCATCCACCACCTCATGCCATAGATGGAGACGGGATAAATCATGATTGCCCTCTTCCACCGGCAACAGGAAAAACCGCCGTCCATCCTGCTCCACCACTTCGGCCACGGGATTCACCTCTTCCACCCGTTCCTCCCAACGCAGCCGAGGATGATGCCGCAAACGGTCCAACCATGCCCCGACCGGCACCATGTGCTCCCAAGATTCCAACATCACCTCGTCCTTGGTCACCACTTGCAACGGAATCCGGAGACACCCCAGTTTTTTCAGCGCACACGTGCGATGTGCCCCGTCGATGATCAGATACCGACCGTTCCGCATCCGGATACCGAGCGGCGGATGTCGCAAAACCCCCTCCCGCTTGATCCCTTCACAGATACGGTGCAGGCGGGAAGGCTCATGAGCCTCATGCAGGCAGATTTGGTCCGCGTCAATCAACTGGAGTGTGGACAACAGATCGGTCATGGGTGGAATCACCTCCGTCTGCCGCTTCTTTCTCCTTCTCTCCCAGATAGATGTGCCGCGGGTGCGGATGACTGAGAAAATCATGGTGGGAAATCGCCCATCCATAGGCGCCCGCATGGGAAAAGAGAATCACATCTCCGATTCGCACGCGCGAAACATACACATCCCTCGCCAACACATCCTTCGGTGTGCACAACTGTCCGACGACCGTAATGTGTGCATCGGTCAGCTCTTTTCTCGGAAACGGATAATCCCACCGCTCAACGGGGAGAACGCGAAACGGGTGGCTGTGTTGCCAGGAAACGGGCAAACGGAATTGATGCGTCCCGCCACGGACAACGACAAAATGCTTCCCATGATTTTTTTTGATATCCAACACTTCCACCGCATAAAAGCCGCAAGCGGCGGTCAAAAACCGGCCGCACTCGAAAAGGACGGTGACACCGGGCGGACACTTGGTTGCCAACATGGAATCCAACCGTCCAACAAACAGATCCCAGTCAAATTGTTTATCCAGCTCGGTATAATTGATCCCGATGCCGCCGCCCGCATTCAGCCAGGAGATGTTCAAACCGAACATTTCGGCCCATTCCTTCACCCGATCACAATAATATTCGACCAACCGGACATGCTGTTCCGCATCCAGATTGTTGGAAATCGAATGCAGGTGAAATCCCTCCACCCTGACGGACGGCAATTGCCGGGCCAACCGGATCACATCGGGGATTTCCGTTTCCTCGATGCCGAATTGCGTCGGGCGTCCCGCCATCGCCAACGTGGCCTGGGGCAACGGTCCCTTCAGATTGACACGCAACAGAATCGATACCGTGATATTCCGTTTGGCGGCAATGGCGGCCACCCTTCGCAGTTCATGTTCACTCTCGACGTGGATGAGTTGAACGCGATGATCGATCGCCCCTTCAATTTCCTCATCCGTTTTTCCCGGACCTCCGAAAATGATCGGGATATCGGGTGTAACCCCTCTGACCTTTCGGATCTCACCGATCGAGGCGACTTCAAACCCGTCAACGATCGGTGCCAATGCACGCAATATCGGCTCTTCCGAATTGGCCTTGATCGCGTAAAACAATCGACAAGACTTGGGGAGCGTTTGCACACACCGACGCACATGCTCCCGCAAATCATCCAGATCGTAAATGAAAGCGGGAAGTGATCCGCTCCCGTTTTCCCTCTCTGACAAAATGTATTTCTCCACTCGATTCATCGGTGGTTCCCTTCCTTGATAAAATCTTCGGCTTTCATTCGATATCGGTTCAGATGGGCAGACATCGCCCGGAACGACACGCCTCTCTCATCTCCCAATACAAATGCCCGAATTCCTTGCTGATACAAGCCGGGGAAGTCCTCTTCCGCCCGCGGGATGGCACAGTAGGGCACCCCCCGCCGACTGGCGCTTTCCTGTACCCGTTTCAGCGCTTCCTTCACGATCGGGGAACGGGTTTGCCAAGGGATTCCGTATGACTGGGAAAGATCGGCGGCTCCTTCCAGAACCATATCGATTCCGGGCACGGACAAAATTTCGTCGATCCGTTCCACCCCTTCCCGGTCCTCGATCATGACAACCACCATGATCTCTTCATTGGCGACCCGGATATAGGCGGGCAGATCCATTTTGGCGAAACCGGCTGGGCGGCCGCTGTTCAGACTCCGATTCCCCTCCGGATAATAGCGACTCGCCCGTACGGCCGCTTCCGCTTCCTCCTTTGACCGGACATGGGGCACCACGACTCCCTGCGCACCCGCATCCAACGCGCGCAGGATGGGACCGGGCGAACAATCGGGGACCCGTACCAAGGGGGTCAAATCGACCGCTTCGGCGGCACGGATCATATTTTCCAACGTCTCCGGATTGATGGACACATGCTCCGAGTCGATAATGACAAAATCAAATCCCGCACAACCGATCATCTCCACCATCAATGGCGCGGGAATGGAGGAAAACAATCCGTAGACCGTTTTGCCCTCCTGTAATTTGCGTTTCACAGCGTTGTTTCTGAGCATTTCGTTCCCCCTTCATTCACTGAAGCTCCCTTTGTGACACCGGGGCGAGACTGCGGACAAAACGCTTGAACCACTCATGATTCCGGGTTGTCAACAACCTGGCCTGAACATTTCCCGACTCGCTCCGCCTGCGCCCTGCAAGGAAGCAGATCAATGGCCGCTACGTCCCGAAGCAGGAAGCGGGCAAATTGCGCTCCACTCGCGATTTTATGCCAGTGCTTTCCGGGTCCTCGCTCGACCGTGCTCGGGTCTTTGCTCACCGGGAACATTTTTCCCTGACGGAATGACCAGACACCATCCTGGCTGTTGCTGCGGAGCGGCGGGAAATTCGGAGCGGCGGACACATGATACGGGTCTCAACCGGTCACCATCACAGTGTGCAACGGATTTTCCACCTGATGAATCCGCAATTCCGTATCGGGATACAAACGTCTTTTGGTCAATTGCTCCACACCGATCGTCGGTACAAACAGGTCAAACAAACGGAAACGCTCCCACAACGCCGGAAACTGTCGTTGATAGGTTTCAATCACTTGTCTGGTGAGTGACCAGAACCGGCTTTCTTCATACCCGTAATGATCCGCCAGAAACATCGCCAGTTCTCCGAGATTGATGAAGAAAAACGCATCCAGCACAAAATCTCGCACCAATTGGATATCGTCCGTTTCGATAAACGAGTTGCGGTTGACGCGGGCATGATATTCCGGTGTCGCCAACAGATCGGGACATTTTCCGGGATCAGCGAGATGATTTTTGGAAAACCGAATCCCGTCGTGGAAATCTTTGAGCGCCAACCGGCTCGGCCATCCCTGCCGATGAATGAGTACCATGTTTTGCGCATGGGATTCCAATGCCACCCCGTGTGCGTACAGCAGATGGATGATGGGAAGCACACTGGTCTCCAACAACTGCTTCAACCATGGTTCCACACCATATTCCCGCACCCAGGGATCGATCAACGGTCGGTTCTCCAGATCCACCACGCTAAGCGCATTGAAAGGAACCGCCTCTTCGCCCTCATTCAGATAGGAATGCAGACTTTCCCGCCAGATGCAGCCCAGCACACCGTAAGTGGCGGATTGAACCAAATCGGACAATGCGGGCGGATCATACGAGATCCCCATCACCTCTCCCAACAGCACGACCCGTTTTTGGTCCTTCAGGTAGGGGTCGCCGGCCACCAATCCTTTCAGCCAGTCGGTGACGGCCGGTGCATTTACCACCGTATGCGGTGCCAATACACGTCCGGTGGAAGTATTGACGATGCTCATGGACAGCTTGAGATAGGCTTTTTCAGGTGACGAGAAATTGGCCAACGTTCGAATCGACTGCTGCGGGCGATACACATCCTCGGACATGCCCAGCAGAATCAGACGTTTGTCCCGCAATTCCCGATGAAACGAAGAGACGATCCGGTTTTGCCACTGCCACGGATGAACCGGTACCCAAAGATAATCGTCAGGATTCATCCCCTCGCTCCGCACCTTTTCCGCAAACCTTTCCACCTGTTCACGGCCCAGCTCCACCGAGAGAAATGCATCGTAATCGAGACTCCGGGAAACAGCCCAACGGGTTTCCTCCCGGCGTACCGCCAGCCACAACGGACGAATGTCCGGTTGAAACTCGGGACCGTATCGATAATGGTCGACATAATCAAATCCGATCCGCGACTTGTAACTGGGATGATAGGGATGGCCGTCCATCACTTTTCCTTCCAGATCGTCATAACCGCTTCCCTCAAAGGATTGCCGTTGTTGAAAGCGATGGTATTGCGCCAGTGTATCTTTGATCAGGGTCTGTTCCAATTCTTCGATGAAATGGACCAACCGGCTTTCATCGGCTCTGATCGCTTCACGGGTCTCCAGCAAAAATTGCGCCAGTGACTCGGCTTCCGCCGTCACATCCCCGACGGAGCGCATCACCGGTCGGTCGGTGAGACGTATGCGACCAAACGTGAACCTTTTGCGTCCCGAGCACGTATAGGTCACCCGGTTTCCCGTTTCATCCCGGCCTTCGATGGAATAGATTGTCTCTTCCCCATAGTTTTCTGTCTGATAGCGGACAATTCCCTCATAAATCAATGACTCGATCAATTGACGGAAAATGCGCCGCCGCACGGATACCAATTGTTCCGACTGCAACGCCTTCACGACCGTTTTCTCCATCAGTTCCACCTCACACTGGCCAACGGGTTGGGGATGTCCACATAGAGCGGTGTTTCCCCCCGCTTTTGGAAACAACTGATCCAATTCGCCTTGGCCGGCAAGCTTTTTCCTTCCAGCAAATCCATCAGATAGGACTTTCGTTCCGATGATGCGAACAAACCGGAATCCCGCAGAACCTCACCAACTGTTCGCCACAGCGAAACTTCGTCCAATTGGCCATGGTAAGCCAACGTATGAATCAGATGACCCAGATGATTGACGAACACATAGTATTTCAGCCGGTGCCATGCTTCATGGTCCGAATAGAGCGCCGGACTGTTCTCCGCCACATCGGTCAACAGGTTTTTCCCCACACGCTCCCGGCTGATACTGACGCCTTCCAAATCCCGCACGTAAAAATGGACGGGCCAACCGTCTTGGATGGTGACCATCGCATTTTGCACATGCGCCTCCATACTGACCCCGTGTTCCAAAAACAGCCACAATATCGGCACCAATGAGATTTCAAGATATCGTTTCAACCATTTTTGCACATGAGAGAGTTCCGGCAATGCCTGTTCCGTCTTTGCCGACAAACGCACCGCTTCCCAGATGGGAGCTTCAGCTGCCGAAGGAGGTTGTTCCAAAAGAGCCGCCACCACGGTCGGAGCCGCCTGGGTTCGTTTTTCACCGGAGTGGAACATGGGATTCTCCCGAAAGATAACTGCAAAACTTTCAGCCAGTCGCTTCCTCATCTCCGGCATCGCTTCTTTCAATGAAAGTGTGCGGTATCCATCCTCCAGCAACACGGTAAAACCGGCATACGGAATCTGTCCGTTCAAACGGGCGAGAACCCTGCCGGCATCGACAGTCCGCTGCACTTGCTCCGGCGGATTGACCCGGACGAAGTTGGTGATGCGCACATTGAGCGGTAATTTAAAAATGAAGACGTGGTCGGGGTCCCAGACAGTCCGCACGGAAGACGTCGGATATACCCGGTTTCCCAATTCACCCAAGTCGACCAATTGTCCTGACCGAATCAGCTGTTGCACCGTCGGCCATTGCTTGACATGTTGCGCCTGCCAAGGGTGAACGGGCAACAATTTGAAGTGCTGACGCTCCGGCCCCAACTTCCGTTTCGCCGCTTTCAAAACCGGATCGGGAAACAACGTTTCATCCGCATATCGCAAAAACACTTCCTCCACCAGTTCCGGGTCCGCAGCGAAGTAGTGCAGGGTGAAAGAAGCTCCCATCTCCGGTGCATAACGGGACAAATCATCCGGTTCAAAACCCTCCGCGCTTTTGGGGGTGGGGTGAAACGGATGTCCGTAGACCAATGATTGTTCCGCCGCCAACATCCGGTCTTCTCCGGTGAAATCCCATAATGAACGATCACGTTGCAGACGGCTTCGCACATATTGCTCCGTTTTCCGGATCGAATTGTGAATCTGGTCGAGCATCATACGAACCCTTTCGTCTCCGTCGCCCGACTCGGCGTGATGGGCAGCCATTTCCCGGAGAAGGAAGCCGGCCATTTCGATGGCGTTTTGTATTGGACGGACTTTTGCCTCCCCTTTGACATCCTCCTCCACCCAAAAAGCGGAACCGTAACGATGGTGACCGAAAGGTGACAGATAGCGGACAGCCCCCCAAATCGTGCCCCCGGTCACCTTCAGCTCAATCCGCATCGGCATCCCTTGTTCCTGGATTGTTTCCCGTACGGATGCCGGCAACCCCATCCATGCAGGGTGATCCGGATTGATGGTCGGGTTGAACGTTTCCGTCTCCCGAAGATAGGCATTCAACAATCGTTCCATTGCCGCGGTTTCTGCCATCATGCCGATTTTGTCGGCAGACGGTTCCGCCGTCATACTGAAAGATTTACCGGTCATCTTTTATTTTCCACCTCTCGAAACTCACTTGAATCGAGGGAAGAACCACGGATTTCCAGCTCTCATTCCTGGTCAGGGCATAAGCCCCGACGAGAAACGCCATGCCCATGATCACGATCAACCACCCGTTGCTCAACAATCCCCCGAACACGGCGACTGTCAAGGGACCCAACATCTGGCCGAGGACCAGAAAGGAGTTGGCCGCTCCGATCCAAAGACCCCTGTTTTCCCTGGTCGATTCCTCGGTGACCGCCAACATCACCGATTGCAGGACGGCACTAAAACAAAACCCCTGCAACAAGCGCAACGGAAGGAGCCAGATAACATGGGAGGGCACCACCTGCAACAAAATGCTGACCGCGCATCCCAATACCGCCCAAAACAGGTTGATTTCCACCTTGCGCCGGTCATTTTGCACTCCCCACCAGGGAGCGCCCAGCATACTGGCACCCCATGTTACCGCCTGCAATATGCCCACCCATGTGGACACTTGACCGTCCGTTCCACTCAGCCCTTGCACATAGGGAGCGAAAACGACGACCAGCCCAAAAACCCCGATTTGTGCGCAGAGTCCCGTGATGAGAAAGGAACGCAACCGATCGTGTCTCATCAAGGCAACCCATGTACCGTACACGCGCGTGTTCGAGGCTTCCTCGGCTTTGGGCTTTTGCGTCTCACGCAACACAACAACCGCCACGAATCCGCTGATTCCCGTCAACACACCGATGGCCCACAACAATGCGCGAAACCCGATCCAGTCCGCCAATACACCGCCGATGAGCGGACCGATCAGGGAACCCGCCGCCGTCGCGCTCTGCAGCATCCCCAGCACTTTTCCGCGCTCTTCTTTCGGCGCCTCGGAGCTTGCATAAGCGGAAGCGGCATCGACAACCCCGCCGAACGCTCCCTGTAGCAGTCGGCAGAGAAAAAATTGAAACGGGGTTCGGCAGAAGCTCATCAACAACAGACAACCGGCGAGGCCGAACAAGGCCCTGACGACCATCCACTTCCGCCCCCAGCGATCCCCGATTCTCCCCCACAGGGGCGATACCAGACAGAGGGTCGCGGCCGGAGCGGCCACGCACAATCCTGTCCAAAAGCGGTTGGCGGCCGGGTCGGTGACACCCAGATGGGTTAGATAAAAAGGGAGCAGCGGAACCATGACCGTCAACCCGGCTGTCGCCAAAAACTGCCCGCTCCAGAGAACCGCAAAACCGGCCTTTCGTCCCGACATCACGTTCATCTTTCCAGACTCCGCAACGGATTATGGGTTTCTCCGGTTCCGGCGGGCATGCCGCCGCCTCCGGTACCAGATCGCTTCAAAAGCGGGCCGATCAAAAGACGGGTCGGCCATGTCGGGTTGGTCAACAGTTGTTTGACCGCGACATCGCGAACCGTCTCGGGCAAATCGAGCGTCGACAGGCACGTTTCAATCGCCTCCCGTATCACTCGCCAAAACAACGCTTCATCGATCGCATACACCCGTGACAGGACATCGATGATCGCGTAGAGGTTCACTTGAATCCCCAATGTTTGAAAATAGGAGAGCAACGCCTCGGGCGTCTCCAGAATCAAGCTGTTGGGTGTCCCGGGCTTGACGATATATCCGGGTTCCGCCAACCCTTCGCGCTCCAACCAGGGAAGATGGACGCGTACGGTGTCATGGTCACGCAGCATCAGTCCGTCGATCCTTTCTCCTTTGATGACAAGCAACACGTTCTGACCGTGAATCTCCGGCATCATTCCGTATCGAAACGCGATCAGCGCAGTACGGATCAACGGCTCGCAAATCTCGCGAAACAAGTTCAATACATGTTCCGTCTCATCGGTTTGACCGTACCGGGAGCGGAGCAACCCGGCAAATACAGGCAACTGCCCATCGGGGTCCGTCACCGCCAAAGAAGACATCGCGATCAACTGAACTTCCGAATCGCCGACAAGGTGATCCGGATACTCCCGGACGAGACAGGCGAGATGCCCTGGTTTGTCCTCAAACGGGTCCCCCTGCGGATCATGAAATCCGAACCACATCTCTTCCCTGCAGAGATGCAGCCGATTGTGCAGCATCGGCTCCCGCTCGATCAAATGTTCCAGCAAACGCTGTCCTTTCACTCCGTTGGCCAGGTAACGGGGCGGAACAATGCGCAGTGCGGCAAGTGAGTAGATGCCGATCGGCAATTTGATATGGTATCGGTCATCATGCACGGGGGAAAGCGTCCGTACCGAAGAAGTGGCCACAAATTTTCCCAACCCGCGCATCAGAGGAACACAAACGCCGCTCTCCATCTCCCGTCGAAACAATTCCGGCAATACGTGCTCCATTTGCCAAGGATGAACGGGGAGAACCGCATAATCCCTGTCATGCAACCCCGCGTGCACCATCGCTTCTTCCAACTGCTGACGCTCATCGTCCTGAAGCAGCAGGTCCGGGATCGCTGCCGCCCGTTCCCCTTGAATCAGATAGTCCCTTCTGACGGCCACCCAATCCAATCCGAATGATTGGCCGAATTCCGGACTATACCTCCTGTAAGCACGGCTGTCCCAACCTTTTTTCGCCCGTGAAGTCGGGTGAAACGGACGATCTTTCAGTGAGGACAAACGTTCCATGCGGAGTAATGGGGATGGGGGGAACCCATTCCGTTCACTGTAAAACGATTGTGCCGCCTCCAACGACAGCGCCGTATGTTCGACCGCATCTTCCAACTCGGCGAGAAAGCCATCCAGATTCGGCATCAAAACGGCGCGATCCGCATCCAAAACGGAATCGGCCAAAATGCGCATCAAGCCTGCCGGATCGAGCGATTCCGCTGTTACTCCTTCCGTTCCCCTCGAGACCAGAAGAACCGGCAGACGGCTCAGTCGATACGGCTGGATAAACCGTTGGGGACGTACCCGGAACAGCAGACTGCGGGCGGCATCCACATCCAGACGGAAATAAAACTCCCCTTGATCCAACTCCCATTGCGGGATCGAATCCGCATCCAAACAGCTCGTGGTGACGATGCCCCGATCAATGATTTCGAAGAGATTTTCGTGTAACAGCGCATTCACCAAGTCGTATAAAACCGCCTCGGACGCTTTTTGGCGCAATGTTTGCCAACCGGAAACGGTGGCGGTGGCACTGTCGACCGATGGTGTGTACAAATGGGAACCTCCTTCCAAGACGTGTCTCATGGATTGCCGCACCTCCCAGCGCGTGTCTGGAGAATGCTGTCCCATGGCTTTCCCGGCTCGCTTCACATGCGCTTTGCAGAGAAGCAGGTGATAATGGCTTCCCCGGAGCGCATGGCCGCTTGCTTAGAGGTGGTTGCTGCGCTCCGGGATTTCGCCAGACCGAGCTTGGTAAGTCGCTCATCCGGGAAAGCAATTCTCCTTCACGGATTTAGCAGACACGTCCTAGTAAAGGTTTAACCACGTTCCGACGTTGGCATCCAGCGCCCGTTGATAGACTTCCTGCGCACTGGCAATATCCTCGACCGCCATGCCCATCGGGTTGAGGACGATGATTTCGTCGTCCGCTTCGCGTCCCGGTTTTGCCCCGATCAAAATCTCTCCCAATTCCGCATGAAGTTGCTCGCGGGAGAAACGTCCTTCCAGCACCAATTGGTTGATGATTTTTTTCTCGCGGTTGGCTTGGTCCCAATCATCCACCACGACTTTGTCGGCTTTCAGGAACACTTCCTTGTGCAAGTCCATGATCGAAATATTGCTGACAAAGGCGCCTTTTTGCAGCCATTCATAGGGAATGTACGGGGTATCCGTCACTGTGCAGGTGACGATCACCTCTCCTTCCCGAACTGCCTCCTTGGCACTGTCAGCCACCACTGCCTTCACACGGGGGAAGCGTTCCCGCAATTCATCCGCGAGTCGAGCCGCCGCATCCTGATGGAGGTCAAACAGATGCACAGTCGAAATATCCGGGAATTGCTCCAGCAACGAACGCAATTGCATGCCGGCGATCAAACCGCACCCGACACAGGCCACGCTGCGAAACCCCTGACGTGCCAGATATCGCGCCCCGATCACCGTCACGGCGGCGGTTCTCATCCCGCTGATCAAGCTCGCTTCCATGACGGCTATCGGATAGTTGCTTTCGGGATCGTTCAGGATGATCAGGCCGCTGGCACGCTCCTTTCCGCGAACCCGCGGGTTGTCGTGTTTGCTGCCGATCCATTTCAAGCCCGATACCGGCGTCTCGCCCCCGATATAGGCGGGCATCGCAATGATACGATCGGCAATATGACTGTTGTTGACCCGCAAGTAGGGTTTCAAAGGCTGGACAAAATCCTTCCGTGCATGCAATTCCAACGATCTGCTGACCGCTTGTACATACAAATCAGATGATTCCCCGCCGATTTTGACGATATCTTCTCTGCTCAGATACAAAATCGAATGATCGCGTTTCATGTGGTAACCCCTTTCCATATCAGACGGAAACTTTTTTCCGTGACAGATTTTCCATCCACTGATCGTCATACACACTGTCCAAATACCGGTCACCCCGATCGGGGAGAACTGTTACGACACGGGCGTGCGGCGGTATGGCGTGAATGATTTTCTGAATCGCAGCGATCACGGAACCGGAAGATCCGCCGGCGAAAATCCCCTCATGCGCCAGCAGATCCCGGCATCCCTGCGCCGACTCGAGATCGTCCACATAGACTACCTCATCGATTTCCCCCGGACTCAACAGTTCGGGAACACGGCTCGCCCCGATGCCGGGGATCTCCCGAGGAGCCGGAGGAGCACCAAAAATGACCGACCCGACCGCATCCACGGCAATCACTTTGACGTGGGGAAATTTCTCACGCAACCGTCGGGAACAACCGAGAATACTGCCCGTTGTACTGACGGCGCAAACGAGATAGTCAACAGGCCCGTCCACCTGCTCCACAATCTCTCTGCCCACACTGTGGTAGTAGGCCTGCCAATTCCAATCATTGGCGTATTGGTTGATCCAATAAGCATTGGGAATCTCCTTCAACAGCTCCTTCACCCGCCTGATCCGCGTGTGAAGATAGCCACCATACTCATCCCGCTCCGTCACCATGTCAATTTGTGCACCGTACTGCTTGAGAATCTTCAAATTGGTCGGCGTGATTTTCGGATCGACCACACAAGTGAATTTCAATCCGTAAATTTTGGCCGCCATCGCCAGACCAATTCCGAGATTTCCAGAAGTGCTTTCGATCAGGTGAGTTCCTTCATGGAACGTACCGTCTCGAAGCCCGCGTTCGATTATGTACCGGGCAGGGCGATCTTTCATACTGCCGCCGGGATTCATCATTTCCAGCTTGGCATAAACTTTCCTGTCTCCAAAAAGACGTTTCAGATGAACCAACGGCGTTCGCCCCACACAATCCACGATCGAATCGGAAATCCCACTCGCGGATTTTCGGGTATGGTCCCCTATCAACTGGAACACCCTCTTTTGATCAAATTTATCACTAATGATAATCATTCTCATTGACAATGATGAATGATAATCATTTTCATGTCAATACGCTATTTTTCAACTTCCCTGTCTTCAAACGTGGTTCTTCATTTTCGCACCGTTTGATCTTGGCGAAAACAAGAATACCCCGAATCAGAGAAACGCCTGGCTGCACGATTCTCTGATTCGGGGGTGTTATCCGAGCATGTATGATCCATATTGCCCACATGGTTTTCCCGTTTCTCTCCACCAGCACCCTGCAAGGAAACCGATCGCGGCCGCTCCGAATCGGTGAAGTGCAGCATGCCGGCAAAGTACGTTTCGCTGAGAGGAAATTGCCCACAATTCAGACTGCTGACAAAGTGTTGAACCACTCCCAATTCCGGGTGCACCGTTTTCCCTCTCGCTCCTGAATCGCTGCGCTCAAAGGTCGCTCGTGGGAAAACGGCCACCCTCTTTTAGGTATCGGTTCCGAATTTCCCGTAGAGCGACTCTGGCTGCCGCTACGGAGCGGCGCGCCAGCGGAGTTTGTCAATAACCTCACAATTCCATTTCTGTGCTTCCGGGTCTTCGCCCGACAAAACTCGAAGTCGCGCACCCGGGTAACACTGTGGTCCTCACGGATCTGCCAGATACACGCTAGTTGCGCTTTAAACGCGGACAAGTGGGACAGGGGCTGTTACCGGGAAACTGATACCATAAACAACAAGTAGTGCGAACACATTCCGCAGCATCCGGTTCTTCTGTCAAACATCCCCGATAGACGGAGGCAAGCGCCGGTGCGTACATGCCGATCCGATCGAACAATACACAAAAGACGCGTTGGGATGGGAATCTCAATTCCCTGTCATTGCCGATTTTCTGGTGAAGGAATCTGACATAACTCCCCGCATTCTCCCACAATATGAGCGGAGACACACCGATTTCGGATGAAATGCGATCAATCAGCTCTTTCAGATTTCGATCCAATGCGGTATGGATGATAGAAGGAAAAAAGCCGTCTGCAACGTCAATCGGCATCCATTGCGAGGGATTTCGGAGTTTGATCCCGACAGGCAGCCCGTCGTCCAGCATCACATCCGTTTGTTCGGGGTCGGCCAAAATTCCGATTCCCGCATACAACAAAGGATGGATCACTGAGGTCAGCAGAACATAGGCATAGCGTTTCTGAAACAACGACGCGGCTGCCATTTGATTGGAAGTATGCATGTGATCGGCAACATCCGAAATGATCGTCTTCAGCACGTTTCCTTTCAACAACGATTGAAGGGAAACGGTGTCCAGATTTGCGACCTCCTCCGGGAAAGCGAGCGGGACCGCCAGCCCTTTCCCCCGCAAATCTTCCAATACGGAGTGGAGATACGTCGCAACAGCCATGTGATCCACCCTCTTGATAATGAGAATCTTTCTCTTTCAATCGTAACCAATGCTTCTCTCCATGTCAAAACAAATGAAAAAAGATCGCATACCATCCGGAAAAATTGTTGATTGTTGACACCCGCACCGATATAATGGGTGATGGTAATGATAATTATTCTCAATGATAAAAGGGGGTCACTCACTTGTTCACCAAAAAGACCAGTTTCTCCATTCTCCTGATCTCCATCATGGTGATAACATCAATACTGGCGGGTTGTAGCGGCAATGCCGATCAAACGACGTCTGATCAACAGGGAAAAACCGCAGCCAAGCGAACAGTGAAGCACGAACTGGGTACATTGACATTTACCACTCCACCGAAGCGGATTGTTGTGCTGGATACGTATCTGTTGGATATCGCAACCGCACTGGGGATTCAACCGGTCGGTGTCGCCCAGGAGGAGCTGAACAACCAATCGCTTCCGGGATACCTGAAATCCCGCGTCACTCACTCCTTTACCTGGGTAGGCAGTCGGAAAGAACCCAGTCTTGAGATGATCGCCAGTCTGAAACCGGATCTGATCGTGGCTGATCTCCAGCGTCATAAGGAAGCATATCCGCAACTGTCCAAGATTGCACCGACCATGGTGGTCAAAGGGTCTGGCGGCCAAGATTGGAAACAAATCGTCAAATCGCTCGCACTCGCTTTGAACATGCCCGAACGGGGCGATCAGGTCATCAAGCAATATGAACAAAAAGTCGCCCAGACCAAAACGTCGTTGTCCAAGGCGGGAACGATCAAAGTCCTCCCCATCACGATTTATCCCAAACAAAAAGTACGTATCTACACAGCGGATTCCTTTACCGGTACCGTCCTTCAGGATATGGGATTGACCGTTCCTTTCCGGGCTGGCGGGCAACCGTTCATTGAAACCGGCGTTGAAAAATTGGCGGACATCAAGGCAGACCAATACCTGCTGCTGCAAAGCGCCGTCTACACCAAAGGGGTCGATTGGAAAAACACGCCAGTGTTCAAGGATCTGCCCGCTGTAAAAGCCGGAAAGGTCGTTCCGGTTCAGATGGAGACCTGGAGTTTCTACCGCGGACCTCTTGCCGCCCAGGTCATCGCTGATGAAGCAATCAAGCTTCTCGCCAACAAACAAGCAAAATAACGGAAGACATGAGGATGGCGTGGCCGAGGATTCAACCCCGAGGACACGCCTATCCTTATGGCCTGGAGGGGGGAAGCAGTTGGGTACCCATGATGCCGTCATCCGACGGGTTTTCACTCGTTCGGAAAAGAAGATACTTCCACGCGTTCTGTTATGTTTTCTCTGTTTGTTCTTGCTCGCTGTTATCATGATACTGAATATTCGATTCGGAACCGGTCTTTCCCTCGAAGCCATTTGGAACGCCATAACACAATACGACGCTCACAATCAACAGCATCAGGTTATCCACGACCTTCGGTTGCCCCGTGTGTTGGCTGCGGTACTGGTGGGAGCGGCATTGGGAATTTCGGGAACGATTATGCAGATGATTACCCATAACCCGCTTGCTGCCCCGGATACAATGGGCGTAAATGCCGGTGCGGCATTCACCGTGTTGATCACCCTGTTGTTTTTGCCGTCCGTCCCGCAGGAGTTGATTCCCGTCTTGGCTTTTGCCGGAGGCATCTTCACCATGTTTTTGGTCTGGGGAATCAGCTCTGTCGGTTCACGCGGCGTTACTCCCGTCAAACTCGCTTTGGCAGGCGTTGCCGTCGCCACTCTGATGAGAACGATGTCAGAAGGATTGATCCTTGCCCATTCACGTGCCGCGTTTACCTTGACCTATCTGTTGAAGGGAAGCTTGGCCGGAATCCGTTGGGATGATTTGGAATTGTTGACCCCCTGGACTGTCGGTGGAATCATCGTGGCGCTCCTGTTCAGCCGAACGTTGAACCTGATGCGCCTGGGCGACGAAGTGGCAATCGGACTCGGTGTACGCGTTCCATTGTTCCGTATGGCTGCAGGTGTTGTTGCCGTGATTTTGGCCTGCTCCTCTGTGGCTGTAGCAGGTCCCATCACCTTTGTCGGATTGGTGATTCCGCACATGGCCCGCTTGGTGGTCGGAATCGATCAACGATGGGTGATTCCCTTTTCCGGTATTTTCGGTGCACTTTTGCTCACCCTCACCGATTGGGTAACCCGTGTCGTGTTTGACCCGCAAGAGGTGACAGTCTCGATCTTGACAGCCCTGATCGGCGCACCATTTTTCATTGTGCTCGCACGCTCAAGGAGGGTTCGATGAAATCATTGATCCATCAGATCCGTTCATGGTGGTTGATCCTGTTTTTGTTTGTCCTGTTGCTGGTGGCGTCCATGGCCAGCACGGCTTTCGGTGCCGTGAAACTGAGTTTGTATGACGCATTTGCCGTGTGGTTTGGTGACGCCTCTCCACAGGCACAATTCATCATTGAAGAAATGCGGATACCACGTACATTCATCGCACTGCTGGCCGGCGGCTGTCTGGCCATGTCCGGCGGAATTTTTCAGGCGATCACCCGGAACAGTCTGGCTTCTCCCGATTTGATCGGTATCAGTGCCGGTGCCGGTTTGGGAGCAGTCATCCTGATTCTCTTGTTCCCATCCTCTCCCCCGGGACTGTTGCCTTTGTTCGCCTTTGCGGGTGGTCTTTTGACTGCTGTGGTCATCTATCTGCTGGCCTGGCAAAAAGGGATCGAATCCACCCGGCTGATTCTGATCGGAATTGCGGTATCCGCGGTTTGTTTGGCCGCAAGGGATGCCGTTGTATTGAAAGCGCCGGATGAACTGGATTCCGCATTGTTTTGGCTGACAGGCTCCGTTTGGGGAAAAGGATCGGAACAACTGTCAGGGGTGTGGATCTGGGCCGTCGCTTTATTGGGACTCGGGTTGTGGACGGCACGTCCTTTGAACGTACTGCAGCTGGGAGATGAAACGGCGAAAGGATTGGGAATCCATGTGGAAAGGACCCGTCTGCTCATTACGGCCATCGGTGTCGGGTTGGCCGGTTGTGCCGTTTCGATAGCCGGGAATATCGGTTTTGTGGGGCTGATCGCTCCTCATATGGCCCGATTGCTGGTTGGTTCCGATATGAGAAAAATATTACCCGCCTCTGCCATCCTCGGGGCTTTGTTGACAGTCGCCGCGGACACTGTGGGACGTGTATTGATCGCACCGTCGGAAATTCCGGCCGGGATTTTTACTTCCCTGATCGGGTGCCCGTATTTCCTCTGGCTGTTACGGCTGGAACGACGATAAGGTGTTTTCCGCGAAAGTTTGCCATATCGTATCGTATGGTCATCGTGGGCGTTGTTGACAAATTTTGCGGGCTCCGATTTCCCGTCTGAACGCAGCAACACTACCATCCACTCACGGGACATTCGGACCCGCTTTCCTGAAAAAAGGGGGCATGTTCCTGAGACACCCTCTGAGCCTGATGAAAAAAGCGAGAGGGAAATACGACGCAACCGAAATCACGGGTGGTTTTAAATCCGTCGTACCTGAGATATCGCTCGCAGGTCCATATTCAGTGAAGATAGGTGAAGTGAAGAATGTGTTCAACTGTTCAACGGTAAAAGTTAGCGGCCAATCATTGGGAACGGGGCCGATTCCGACAGTCCATCCCAAAGCTTCGATCATGGTGAAAACTTCTGGTCAGCCAGCGTCCATATGAGAACCAGCCATGACAGTGTACGGAATGAAGACGCAGCAACGCTAACCCCATCATTTCTGTATGCTCGACGCCTAGGGCAAAAAAATTCTCACAACCGTCCCTTCGTTTGGTTTGCTATCAACGGATATCCAACCCTTGTGAGCCAATATAAGCTGATAGGAAATAGCCATGCCTAATCCAGTGCCACGGTGGCTCGTATTTGAATCGACTCCTCGATAGTAACGCTCAAACAAGCGGGCCTGTGTTTCTTCGTCCATACCTACACCATTATCACTTATGACAATTTGAACCCTTGGATCATTGGTCTTGGAAACAGATAACGCTTCCACCAAGACCTCTATTTTTGTCCCGTCAGGATTATGATTCACCGCGTTGGCAATGATATTCTCAAGTATCCGTTTAAACCAATGTTTATCCAAGTGATATCGTAATGATGTAACGTTGGATCGGAACACGAGTTCTTTATGGTCAGATTGGGGCAAATTCGCGATTGTAATGGTTGCTTCTCTGCACAATTCCACAATATCCACGACTTCTTTATGTAGCACCAATGATTGATTTTTCAATTGGAAGGCAAGGCTGAAATCATTGATCAGATCTTCCATATACTGAATCCGTTCTTGGAGTATTGCTGCAATATTTCTGATATCCTCTTCAGACCACTGGTATCTGTCAGAAGACAATACATCTACATATCCTTTAATGGTGGACAACGGCGTTTTAAAATCGTGGGTCACCCCTACTATCCAATCCTCACGTGTTTTTTCCAAACGAAGCCGATCCTCTTCGCTTTGGCGCAATGTATTGGTTAATTGATTCAAGGCTTGTATTACTTCCTTGTATAACCGAAAGTTTTTTTTCAATCCGTTTCTTTTATTTAAACTCGCAGGTCTTCCGTATTGGTCAAGGGGTTCTTGATATGTCTTGTCAGCCAGGTTTTTGATCCAAAGAAGAATATGGATCAAAGGGTTCCCCAATCTTTTCCCAAACAGTACAGAGATCAATATAGCCGCCAAAAAGCTGCACAGAACGGTAGTAACCATATATTGAACTTGATAGACGAACGGCACTCCCGTTTGGTGCACTTTTCCTCCGATCACCCACGTGATCTTTTCATGATTGATGTGTTTGTTTACGATCGATACGATATCATCATCCTTTTCCAACTCTTTCATCAAAGAATAAAACTCTCCAGGCGTGTAATGCGAGGATGTCCGGTCAAGAGGACGATGAAACTGATAAATTTCATGGCCATGTGAATTCAAGATTTGAATCCACATTTGCTCTCTTGCCAACAACTTCTCTGTATCGGGATTGATGGTTACAGTTCCATTACGGATTTGCGTACTTTTGACAATCGTTTTAACGGTATGATCCAAACGGACCTCTGAAGAATTCTCAGAATCCAGCAAAGCTTGAATCATCCACGAAGACACAAAAGCAATGATCAATAACAATGAAAACAAAATGATGATTCTCGATAACAACTGCCATGCTAAACGGCGTCTTAAATCCATATGTCAATCCCCTTTGGGCGGGTAGGCCAATTTGTATCCCAAGCCACGAATCGTTTGAATGTAACGCGGATGACTTGGATCCTCCTCAATTTTTTCACGCAGGTGTCGTATATGAACCATTACAGTGTTATCGCCATTGAATGGTTTTTCTCCCCAAACTTTTTCATACAAAGTATTCTTACTAAAAATGCGATTCGGATGTTGACATAAAAACACAAGTAATTGCAACTCTTTGGCCCTGCATTTCACTGGCTTTCCTTCAACAATCAGTTGTCCACTCTCCTCATCTACTTGAAAACGGCCAAAATCATATCTTCTCTTCTCCACGACTGACGCCGGCAATTGCTTATGTCGCCTTAAATGCACTTTCATTCGGGCGACAACCTCAAGGGGGTTGAAAGGCTTGGTTATATAATCATCCGCACCATAGCTAAATCCTGTTAATTTGTTGAGATCTGTCGTCTTAGCCGTAAGAAACATAATCGGAATCTGCATTTTCTTTCTCAACTCATGACATAAGTCAAAGCCGTCATAATCGGGCAACATAACATCAAGCACTATTAAATCCGGATTTGTACGTTCACAAATGAACAGCGCTTCATTCCCGCTGGTGGCAGTTAAAATCTCTTGAAAACCTTCTTTTTTCAACACTACTGTCAGCAAGTCAAGGATGGGTTTATCATCATCAACCAACAAAATTCTTGACGAAAATATATCTTTATCCATATTACAGCCTTCCTCACAGATCTTTATGAATTCCCCATTGGGGGTTGGGTTCCGGCATCAATCATTTAAACTTGATTTTAATCCGGGTTTATCCCCAATTAAGGGTGATGTTGTAGTATTTTTCTCGAGGTGATGATCAGTGACTAATATCATTGTAGAAACGAAAAATTTGACACGCAAGTATGGAGATTACACATCAGTTGACCAATTGAATATGACGGTAAAAAAAGGTGAGATTTATGGTTTTTTGGGACCCAACGGAGCAGGGAAAACAACGACGATCCGTATGCTTCTCGGGTTAATCAAACCTACATCAGGGTCAATTTATATATTTGGAAAGGAATTATATCAACATCGCATGTCGATTTTGCGCAAAGTAGGTTCATTGGTCGAATATCCTTCTTATTATGGGCATCTGACAGGTTACGAAAACCTCGAAATCATCAGACGAATCATCGGTGAGTCCCCTGCGAGGATCAGAGAAGTGTTAAAAATCGTTCGCCTAGATAAAGTTTCCGATAAATTGACAAGAGAATATTCCTTAGGGATGAAACAACGTCTTGGCATTGCTGCGGCTTTACTTGGACGGCCGGAGTTGTTGATTCTCGATGAACCGACCAATGGATTAGATCCCGCAGGTATTCAGGAAATTCGTGAATTAATCAGGGAATTACCTGCGAAATATGGCATGACCATCATTGTTTCAAGTCATTTGTTAAGTGAGATAGATCAAATCGCAACACAAGTAGGCATTATTTTGAGGGGAAAACTCATATTCCAGGGTTCAATCGGTGCTTTGCGACAAAAAAGCAGGCCCCGTTTAAAGATCGGGGTAGAAAACCCAAAACTGGCTTCTTCATTGTTAAATCAACGGGGACTGAAAACTTATATTGAGAATGATTTTGTCTGGTATGAGGATACAGATCCGGAAGTCTCAGCATATATGAACCACACACTGATAAACGAAGGATTATCGGTTTATCGCTTGGAAGAGGTTGCTGTCTCTCTTGAGGATATATTCCTGGAACTTACCGGAAAGGAAGTAAGCTTATGATGGCAAGCTTGGTTTCTTCAGAGCGAATCAAGTTTCGTCGTACTTCACTCGCTTTGGTCACTCTTCTCATACCCGTTTTGACACTGTTTTACGAGACCATGAATTTCCTTTTTCGATCGGAGACATTATATCGATTTGCTTACGAAAAGAAGGCGAATCTTTGGGTATATTTTATTTTTGACAAACATTTCTTTCTCGGTCTTGCCCTGCCTCTGGGTATCATACTAGCAGCATCAATCATTGCGAATACGGAGCACCAAGCTCATGCCTGGAAGCAAATTTGTGCTTTACCGATTTCCCGAATCCAACTGTATTTTAGCAAATTTCTAATTTTATTGGTGACCTCACTTCTTTCCGCCACTGTTTTAGGGATTGGAATGGCATTATTTGGAGTGATTTTCGGCTTTAATGGGGATATTCCATGGTTCATGATCTTTGGTGACAGTTATTTTCCATATTTCGCTTCCATTCCTATCATGGGAATTCAATTATGGCTGTCGATGGTGATTCATAATCAAGCCTTTTCAATATCCATTGGGACCGTTTCCACTGTGGTTGGTTTGTTTTTGGCTATAGATCCAAAAACGCAATGGTTGCCCTGGGCTTATCCATTGGCTTCGTCCACTATACGACTCAACTACCAAACTCAACGTTTTACAGAGAACCCTGATTTATTTCTTGTGGTTCTGATTGGTGTCATTCTGGGGGCTTTTTTGGTGATGGCTGGAGCATTTCATTTTGCCAAACGTGATGTTCAATAGGGGGGAACAGAGATGTTCTTGAATATATTATCGATTGAATTCATGAAAACCCGTCGATCCAAATTATGGTTCCTTGTTTTTTTTGGCCCCATCGTCGGGGTTACACTGGCTTTGAATAATTTCTTTATCAATTACGACATTTTTATGAGCGATCCTGGAGATAACGGTTGGCTTGAGGCTTGGACTCAGGTGGAAATATTTTATTCACCGTTAATCTTTCCTATATTGGCTGGTGTATTTGCGGCTCTGGTCTGTCGATATGAACATGCAGGTGGAGGATGGAAACAACTTTTATCTTTGGCTGTACCGCGGCACCAAGTTTACTTCGCGAAATTATTATTAATCGCATTCCTTTTGGCCTGTACGCAGCTCTCACTGTTGATATTCTATATTGGTTTGGGTTCGATTGTGGGAGTTCCCAATCAAATCCCCTGGAAGACACTATGGGGATTTTCAATAAAAGGATGGTTGGCAGCATTGCCTTTGGCTTCAATTCAATTAGCCATATCAACTTATTGGAGAGGGTTTGGGATGCCATTGGCAATCAATATTGCACTGTCTTTGCCCTCAATATTGGTGGCAAATACTTCCGCAGGGCAATTTTATCCTTGGGCGCAGCCAATGTTAGCCATGTCACCTGCAGATGAGTCCCCGATTCAATCCATGATGATGTTTTATACACTGATCATTTTGGTTTTCCTACTCGCAAACTTCGTGGGGATCCTGAGTTTTAGAAAACAGGACGTGACTTGATCCGTACGGCTAAAGCACCGAAGACATTCTCGCTACATCCGGCCCGACAACCCACATTCCTCCACCAAGGCTTCGTCCAAGCCTGGAAAGGTTTTGGTTCTTGCTGTCCGTGTCTCGGTTCAGGAACGGATCCCATCGCTTGATGGAGGATATATTTCTTGGCATTGACATCTCTGTCTGCCACATATCCGCATGATCAACGATGGGTGCGTTCTTTTCATGTCTTCTTTACGGTCTGGCCACATTCGGATCATGCCGGTGACGTGTTGTGAGGATTGCCCGTGATCACCTGCTTACCGGCCCGCTCTGCATTGTCATCCGTGAATTGTACGAGCATCCTCCAACCGGCATCGGCAATGCTCCTGGCCGGATCGTGATTCTTCACTTCAACATCCCCTTCTTGTATATACGGAAATCTACCGATATTTTCAGAATGGATCAGATGGTCATTGGAACAATGTCAGACCTGCCCAGAGCGGAATCCCTCCCGCGACTGACACTTGCTTTCATCCACCCCTTCCCGCTCGCTCTTTATAACATAAAACTCTTTGTCAGATCCTCTTTTTGTTAATACTTCTGATGCTTTTGCCAATCCATCAATTTGGTAACAATCCCCCCCAAAACAAAGAGAGTTTCGCCATTTTTCACACTAAGTTGATCGAACGGGGCCGGTGAATCACACGATCATTCTGCTTTTGATTTTTCCTGTAACCTTCTCATCACCGTTTCTTTCTTGGAGCAGATTCGCGGGCGCAAAGTGCCTTCTTTTTTCGCGGGAACATTCCCCTTGTTTTTGTGCTCAAACGTGTTAACATAGTGGGAAATCGCATATTCATCCGATTCTTTTAACGGGAGATGTCGAGAGTGAGGAAACGCGTGCATCCACCTTTTACCCAACTGATCAAACAATTGCCGGCCACTGTGCCGTTCGTTCCGCCCGAAGCGCTGGAGCGGCAAACGGGGCAACCCATTCGGTTGCGCCTCGGTGCCAACGAGAGCGACTTCGGTGTCTCCCCTTTGGCACAGGAAGCGATGCGTCAAGCCCTGGAGGAGGTATCCTGGTACGGGGATTCGGAAAACGATGCGCTTCGCACGGCGTTGGCACACATTCACGGCGTCCGCAAAGAAGAGATCGTGATCGGCTCAGGCATAGACGATCTGCTGGAACTCGCGGTGCGCACCTTTGTCGAGCCGGGTGTTCCGGTCGTCACCTCGTTGGGTTCCTATCCTACTTTTCAATTTCATGTAACCGGATTCGGTGGACAGCTTCATTTTGTACCCTATCGTGATTGGAAAAACGATTTGGATGCTTTGGTGGAGAAAGCCCGCAAAGTGAATGCCCGACTGCTGTACCTGGCCAACCCGGACAATCCGACAGGCACTTGGCATTCAGCCGACGATGTAGCTCGCCTCATCGATGCACTGCCTCCAGGGTGCATGCTGATCTTGGACGAAGCCTATATCGAATTCGCACCGCCTTCCGCTCACCTGCCCATACAGGGTGATCACCCGCAAGTGATCCGGATGCGCACCTTCTCCAAAGCGTACGGCATGGCGGGAGCGCGAATCGGTTATGCCATTGCATGCGAAGAAACCATTTCCGCCTTTGACAAAGTCCGCCTGCATTTCGGCGTCAACCGTATCGCACAAGCCGGTGCCTTGGCGTCGCTCCAAGATCCCGACTTCGTCCGCGACGTTGTCAAAGAAGTCAACACAGGGAAAAAGGAGTACGAAGCGATGGCGGATGAGCTGGGTTGGCGCGCCATTCCTTCCGCCACCAACTTCGTTGCCATCGACGTGGACGACGCGGAACGCGCACGGCGCATCGTGGATGATTTGCTCAAAATGGGTGTATTTATCCGCACGCCGGGTGTTGCCCCGCTGAATCGCCTGATCCGTATCACCGTAGGCAAGGAAGAACATCGGAAACAATTGTCGGAAGCGCTCAAAATTGTGGCCGACCAGGTTCGCTGACCGGCAATGACAACAGCCCCGCAAGGAATCTTGCGGGGCTTGGCGTGTGCGGAACTGATCAACAATACTTGTCAAAAGCGGCTTTGAGACTGGCGGCGATTTCTTCGAGACTCCGGTTTTCGATCTGTTCCCGCGGAATCATGTGAACGATTTTGCCATCCTTCAAAATCGCGAACGACGGGGAAGACGGCGGATAATCACCGAAATACTCCCGTGCCTTGGCGGTTGCTTCCCGATCCTGACCGGCAAACACGGTATACAGGTGATCCGGCGTTTTTTCGTGCTTCAACGCTTCGGCCACCGCAGGGCGCGCCAGTCCGGCCGCACATCCGCATACCGAGTTGACGACGATCAGGGTGGTGCCTTTTTGGGCTTCTCCTTCCAATGCCTCCACCACTTCTTCCGGCGTCCGCAATTCCCGAATACCGAGACGGGTTAACTCATCCCGCATCGGCTGGACCATCATTTGCAGTTGTTGGAAATAAAAATCCTGGGCCATTCTCCATCCCTCCTCATGGTTATTGTATCCCATCTTCTCTCCCAACGTCCGTGACTTGCTCCACACGGCGGAAGCACCGGAGGACTCCCTTTGATCGCCGTGGGCTTCTCGCTTTATCCGGTGTGGCAGCCACATCCATCCATGATGGTTTCGTCCAAGCCCGGGGGATTTGCGTTTTACGCGTTTTTGCTTGCATAGCAGTTTTCAGTGTTTGGTACTTCCAAATTCGATTGTACCAAAATTCCGCCGGACTTGCGAAAAGGCTTGCGAAAAGGCCCAAGCCCTACTGCATCCGATGCTTGCTTTCATCCCTACCCTGAAGGGTTGGGTTTTCCCGCTCGCTCTTGATAAATGGGACCAGCCACGTTTTCCCGGTACATATATGTGGTATAACGGAATTGAATCCCGCTGACAAAGTTTGGTTGAACCTACACGTGATTTTGGGGGCACCGTTGTCCCTCTCGCTGTTTGGGCAAGCTGAAGGTCGCTCGTCGGAACGGCCTGCCTCTGCCCGGGGAGCGAATCCAAATTCATGTCGGATGGAGGAGCTTCAGACGGAGATTCAAAGTCCGTGTCCGTTGTCGCCTATCTGGGAATGAATCCATGAAAAAGGGGAAGAAAACATGAACGTACAATCATACCTCTCGCGGATCGGCATCACGGAGGCGAGTCAGCCCGACCTTGCCTTTCTGCGTCACCTGCAAAATCGCCATTTGCTCAGCATTCCGTTCGAAAATCTGGATGTCTCCCTGGGACGGCCGATTCGTCTGATCCTGCCTGACTTGTACGACAAAGTGGTGAATCGGAAGAGGGGCGGCTTTTGTTACGAATTGAACGCACTGTTTGATTGGCTTCTCCGTGAGTGCGGATTTTCGACATCACTGATTTCCGCCCGGATTCGCAAACCGGATGGACGTTTTAACCCGGAGTTCGACCATTTGGCTCTGCTCGTTCACTTGGACCAACCTTATCTGGTGGATGTGGGATTCGGGGACAGCTGCAGAGAACCGTTGCCGTTGGACGGTACGGAAGTGAAAGACATCAGCGGCAAGTACAGAGTGATCGCCACCGGGGAAACACCGGACGGATATGCTTTGCAAAAAGAAAAGAACGGCCATTGGTTGACCGAATATCTGTTTACGACCATCCCGCGCGAGTTGCACCAGTTTGCTTCGATGTGTGAATACCACCAAACTTCGCCGGAATCGACGTTTACTCAAAAAACGGTGTGCACGATCGCCACGGTAACCGGTCGAATCACGCTCACACGTGAACATTTGACCGTTACAAAAAATGGTCATCAACAAAAAGTCCCCATTGTATCCGAGCAACAATTTCATGATCAACTTCGACGGTATTTTGACATCCACCTGTGACAAGGAAAGGGACGGTTTCCGGTTTTTTGCCGTCATTTGGCAAAAACGACATTGGTCGCAACCGGAAAATCCGTCCCTGGTCTTTTTATCTCCATCGAATGATGTTTTTATACACTCACCGGATCATTTCCGCAACATGTTACCCATCCGTTTCGCCGCAGTCGTGATCAGCGGAGCGAACTGCTTCATGCGATCCGGCGTCCATCGTCCCACCGGACCCGATACGGCCAATGCCGCGACAATCCGTCCCTCCCGGTTGAAGACCGGCACGGCGATGGCCGATGTACCGGCCTCCCGCTCCTCGATGCTGATCGCATAACCCGTCTCCCGAATCTCCTCCAACTGTTTTTGATACCGCTCCCGGTCCACTGTCGACGGCCAATGGGGATCAGTCAACACTTCCCTCTGTACGAGCGGGTCGGCATAAGCGACCAATACCTTGCTGGAAGCGCCAACCGACAGCGGCATGCGGGCACCGACCGGTGCCACCCGGCGAATGGTCTGCTTGCTCTCCACCGCTTGTACACGAATGCGTTCCAACCCGTCTCTTATGTACAAACTGACCGTTTCATCCACCTGATCACGTAACCGCTCCATTTCAGGCAAAAATAATACCGCGGGATCATCCGAGTGATCCATGTTGGCCGCCAGTTCCCACACGCGAAACCCCAGCTTGTATTTTTCCGTATCGGGATTACGGGTCACAAAGCCCTTGCTCTCCAACGTGGCCAACAGACGGAATACCGTACTTTTGTTGATCGAGGTGCGATGGGCAATCTCGGTCAGCCCCAGCTCCGGCTGATCCACAAAACACAACAGAATATCCAGGGCACGTTCCGCCGCCCGCACCGTCATTTTTTTATCCTCCGCCAAGGGCAAGCCCTCCGTGTTTCACGGTTTGAAAACGATTTTCCTTTTATTATACGTCGGAACCGATCACAAGAAAAGGGCGATGTGAGAAGCGGTTAAGGGGTATACAATTCCGAAGCTCCATAGTATAATGATATCGAAAAAAGAAACTTGGTTTCATCAGATGAAACATACCGTTTTCTTTTTGCACATTTCATCAAAGGAGGGACTCAACATGCCCAACGACGTGTTTGGCGTGCGTTCCCAGCTGGAATCGGGCGGTAAAACGTACACATACTACCGCCTGCAAGGGCTGGAGGAACAAGGGCTGGGCAAGGTTTCCCGCCTGCCATTCTCCATCAAGGTGTTGTTGGAAGCGGCTGTTCGTCAGTGTGACGGAAAAGCCGTGACGGAAGAGCACGTGAAACAATTGGCCCGGTGGGCGGAAGAACGTTCGGACAAAGAGGTGGCTTTTAAACCGGCCCGGATCGTGTTGCAGGACTTTACCGGCGTACCGGCCGTCGTAGACTTGGCCGCGCTTCGTTCCGCGATGAAACGGGTGGGCGGAGATCCGTCCCGCATCAATCCCTTGATCCCGGTGGATCTCGTGATCGACCACTCCGTCATGGTGGACAAATACGGCACAGAAGATGCCCTGGAATACAACATGAACGTGGAATTTGAACGGAACGAGGAACGCTACCGCCTGCTCCGCTGGGCGCAAGAAGCGTTTGACAACTTCCGCGCGGTTCCGCCGGCGACCGGGATTGTGCACCAAGTCAACCTGGAATACCTGGCAACGGTGGTGGCCACCCGCGAAGTGGACGGCCGTACCGAAGTGTTCCCCGATTCGCTTGTCGGTACCGACTCCCACACCACGATGATCAACGGTTTGGGTGTGGTCGGCTGGGGTGTTGGCGGCATCGAGGCGGAAGCGGGCATGTTGGGTCAACCGCTGTACTTTGTGACGCCCGAGGTGGTCGGCTTTAAGCTGACCGGCAAATTGCCCGACGGAGCCACTGCCACCGACCTGGCCTTGACGGTCACCGAAATGTTGCGGAAAAAAGGCGTCGTCGGCAAATTCGTGGAGTTCTACGGACCGGGTCTGTCCAACATCAGCCTGGCTGACCGGGCGACCGTGGCCAACATGGCGCCGGAATACGGAGCGACGATGGGCTTCTTCCCGGTGGACGAAGAGTCGCTTAACTACCTGCGCAATACCGGTCGCGACGAAAAACTGGTCCAACTGGTGGAAGACTACTGCAAAGCGCAAGGCCTGTTCCGCACCGACGATACGCCGGACCCGATCTTCAGCGACACCATCGAGCTGGATCTGTCCACGGTGGTTCCCAGCTTGGCCGGTCCGAAACGCCCGCAAGACCGGATCGAATTGAAAAACATGAAAAAAGCCTGGAACGACACCTTGCGCAAACCGGTGGAAGAGCGCGGCTTCGGCCTGTCCGAGGAGGAAATCGACAAAAAAGCGGAAGTGACGGCGGACGGCGAATCCTTCACGTTGAAAAACGGTTCCGTTGTGATCGCCGCCATCACCAGCTGTACCAACACCTCCAACCCGTCGGTGATGCTGGGAGCCGGCTTGGTGGCGAAAAAAGCGGTGGAAAAAGGCCTGAAAGTGCCGGCCTATGTCAAAACCAGCCTGACGCCCGGTTCCAAGGTCGTCACCGACTACCTGAAAGAAGCCGGTCTGATCGAACCGTTGGCCCAACTCGGCTTTACCGTCGCCGGTTACGGATGCGCCACCTGTATCGGAAACAGCGGTCCGCTGCCGGAAGCAGTGGCCAAAGCGATTGAGGAAAACGACCTGACCGTCGCTTCGGTCCTGAGCGGCAACCGGAACTTCGAGGGGCGGATTCACCCGCTGGTGAAAGCCAACTATCTCGCATCGCCGCCGCTGGTCATCGTTTACGCGCTTGCCGGTACGGTGGACATCGATCTGTTGAACGAACCGATCGGTTACGGCCACGACAACCAACCGGTCTACCTGAAAGACATCTGGCCGAGCGCGCAGGAAGTCCGCGACGTGATGAACCAGGCGATGAATCCGGAACAGTTCAAGAAGCAATACAGCCGCGTCTTCGACGCCAACGAGCGGTGGAACAATCTGCCGACGCCCAAAGGCGAACTGTACGATTGGGATCCCAAGTCCACGTACATTCAGGAACCGCCGTTCTTCGTCAACCTGTCCCCGGATGTGGAGCCGATCGAGGAAATCCGCGGTGCACGCGCGTTGGCCGTCTTGGGCGACTCGGTCACGACCGACCACATCTCTCCGGCCGGTGCGATCGCCCCGGACAGCCCGGCGGGCAAATACCTGCGTGAACACGGTGTGGAGCCGAAAGACTTCAACTCGTACGGTTCCCGTCGCGGCAACGACCGCGTTATGACCCGCGGCACCTTTGCCAACATCCGTATCCGCAACCTGATGGTCCCGGGGACGGAAGGCGGCGTCACCAAGTTCCTGCCGACCGGTGAAGTGATGCCGATTTACGACGCGGCCATGAAGTACAAGGAGCAAAACACGCCGCTGGTGGTTCTGGCCGGCAAGGAGTACGGTACGGGAAGCTCCCGCGACTGGGCAGCCAAAGGCACCAACCTGCTCGGTGTGAAAGCCGTTATCGCGGAAAGCTTCGAACGGATCCACCGGAGCAACTTGGTCGGTATGGGTGTGCTGCCGCTCCAATTCGTCGAGGGTCAAAACGCCAAAACGCTGAACCTGACCGGCGAAGAAACCTTCGACATCATCGGGTTGAGCGACGACATGCAACCCAACCAAACGCTGAAAGTACGCGCCACCAAAGCGGACGGAACCACGGTCGAATTCGACGTGATCTCCCGTTTGGACAGCGTGGTGGACATCGAATACTACCGCAACGGTGGTATTCTGCAAACGGTGTTGCGTCAAATCCTGAACAACACCAAAGAAGTGAACGCCTGATTTCCCATTTCCCTGAACCCCGTTTTTGCGTGGTACTGCCCGGTACCACGCTTTTTTTCGGGCTTGTTGAAACGCCGATTTTCAATTTCAATATCGTGTGAATATTCCTTTTCCATGCGGCTTGCATCGCTATCAACCGCACAACCAAAGCCTGCCCTGTGTGAGCAGGCTTTGGTCTTCACTATATTGATCAATAATCCACCAACTTCCCCTTAATACTCGACATGGGGACGGCACCGATTTCCCGGCTGTCATAACTGGATGCCCGATCATCCCCCAATACGAAAATGTGATGATGGGGTACGCGATAGGGGCCGAAGTCCTCAACCGATTGTTTCCCCGAGAGATAAGGTTCCTTTAATTTCTTGCCGTTGATATACACTTGGTTGTTCCTGATTTCCACCACATCATTGGGAAGACCGATCACCCGCTTGATATAGTCCAAGTTTTCTTTGTCGTAATGGAAGACGATCAAGTCTCCCCTCTGAGGAAAGTATGTTCCCTTTTTCACCACTACAAATTCTCCATCTTTCACCGCGGGAGACATGCTCTCCCCAAACGTCTTGTACAGGGTATATTCACTGAAAAACATTGACATGAGCAAGATGATGATCCCCACACAACCAGTGCCAACCAAAAGCCATTGCTTCCATGACCATTTTGTAAAATTCATAGTTAAATGTCTACCTCTCCCATATTTTTGATGAAAAACAATCAATTTCTCCCCGGTAGAGGATGTAAAAATCAACTATAATATAAAATATACTTTATTATTTTATTGATATTATATATTATATGATGAGAACCATATATGTCAAAATCGTAAGACAGGAGGTTGTGACATTGGAATCCATCCGGAATCTTTGGTTTATTTTATTTCATCCCAGAGATACCGTCCAAAGGTGGGTGGAAGAACCCAGCTCGAAGCGTCTGTGGCTGTTGGTGATACTGGCGGGAATCTGCATGAACCTTGATCGGGCTGCCAATACCAATGCCGGAGACAAATACAGTTTATCTTCCATTGTGTTGGGATCACTGATCTTGGGATTGATACTGGGGATCATCGGTTGGTTGGTGTTCAGCGGACTGACCTATTGGGCAGCACGTTGGTATGGAGGCCACGCATCATGGAAAGAGACGAGATTGGCCTATGCTTGGGGAACCATCCCTTACTCGGTCAAACTGATCTTTTGGGTACCGCAACTGTTGATATTCGGAAAAGAGATGTTTACGGAATGGACTCCGTCAGTGAATGAGAGCGTCCTTTTTGCCACTTTGATGTTCATCTTTGCTGTGATTGAGATCGTGCTTACCATATGGTCCTTTGTGTTTCTCTCCCAATGTATTGCTGAGGTCAACGGGTTTTCGGCGTGGAAGGGACTTGCCTCGGTGATCACGATTCCGCTTATTCTCTTTGTTCTGTTGCTTTTCATCCTACTACTGTAATGGGAGAGGTACCATGATCCATCAAATACATAGTCTGTGGAAGAGATGGAGGACGTTCGTCCGTGATCGCAGGGGCGGCTCCACCATTGAGTATGTGATGATCCTGGCTGCCGCCCTTGCGTTGTCGTTGGTTTTGTATGGTGTTTTGACCAGCGGATATACCAAAGGCATCATCACGTCCAAAGTGGCCAGTATATTAAATGGAACAGATACGGGTATAGCTCCTTCGGGCGGCGGCGGGGGAGAACCAGGCAATCATGGTCAACCACCAAAGCCGAAACCACCATCCTCACACCAACCACCGAAGAAACAACCGCCAAAGAAGGAAGAGAGCGGTTGGGACAAGTTTAAAAGAAGCCTCGTAGAAGAATACAACAAGGACAAACAAATCGTTGAGGAAAAGATAGAAGGGCTCAAGCAAGGTTTACAGAATTTAATCCATGATCCGATCGGGTCCGCAAAGAAGCTGGCCAAAGGAACGGTTGATTACGTCAAAGATAACGTTCACCAGCTCACTCATGATCCGTTGGGTTGGGTATATGAAGCCTCTGGTGCAAAAGATCTGAAGACAGCCTGGGATGGCGTTGATCCCGATACCGGGGAAAAGCTCAGCATGGCACAACGTTTGGGCCGTGCAATCCAAGGATTCCCGGGGTTTGGGAAAGGGGCTAAATTTGGTAAAGCAGGCCTTAACGCAATCTCCGAGATTGGTTGTAACAAAGGCAAAGGTAAAGGCGGCGGAGCTGCTTGTAAGCATGCTGGGCCGACACATGATAAAAAAGATAGCTCTCTCGGTAATGGAAATTATATCGAATATAACTCGGAAAGGGACCAACATGGTTGGTTAACACCTAAAAAACCGCCAACTAAGGAACAATTGGCGAAACAAACTGAGGGGCTGTCTACATTAGCGGAGAATGAGAGAGAGAAGTTAAAGAATGAGCTAATAGAGCGTGTGGGTTTAGAAGAGGACAAGGATGCAAGGAAGAAACTAAAAGCTATGGGATATAGTAATAGTGAGATTAGGAAAATCCTTCAATTGCGTTATAAAATGATGAAATCATCCAACAACATTGCTACTGCGAAGGTAGAGATCCAAGGGGTCGATTTACATGAACTCAAAGCCTATTCTGGGAAAAATGTTCCGGGATTTGATGAAGGTTGGGTAAAAGAACAAGACAAACCCTCTTTTGAGTATGTAAAAGCTAAGGAAGGAGAGGAGAGTGTATCTTCGATTGATCGTGAGGGTGAAACAGAGGAAATAGGTCATGAGCGATATAATGATACTGAAGCAAAAATTCTGGAACTCGTTTCAGCAAAGTTGGGATATGATAACCCCGGTAAAAAAGGTGATAAGATTATTCTTTATACCGAAAGGAAAACATGTCCGGGTTGCCAAGGACAAAACAGGCAATATATTAACCCGGACGGATCTACAAGGGATGATCCTTATTACGGGGTAATAGATCAATTCAGTAAACGACATCCAAATATAGAGGTAATTGTATATGATGGAGAGGGAAGAAAGCTTGTATTGATGGGTGGAAAGCCTGTGACACAACCTTAGAGAAGAAGGGGATGTGATATGTCAGAACCAAACTATCGTCAATACCAATTTAATCTGCCTTCATGTGATTTAGATGAAGATTTTTTGGGTGATCTGGCAAAAGAGTTAGGATTACCATTTGATCCGGATGATTTCTATGATAGATGGTTACAAAGGGATCAAAACCATGCTTGGCTTATTAGGGATAAGGAGAAGGATCCAAATACCTTCATACTAATAGTATTCTATAAGGATTTCGAATTTGACGATTTAGTAATTCGATTTCGAGACGAATATACCGAGATAGTAGAAAACATTATACGAAAGATGTGGGAGAAAGGGGATATTTCTAGTTATCCTTCTGGTATAAACGGTCCTCGATTTAACAACGTAATTGATCAATCTGAAAAAGATTGGGTCCCGAGAGTCACTAAAAAATTTGGTTTAGACATCGAACCGTTATCCTTCTGAACTAAGTGGCTAATAATCCCGTCACTCTCTTAGGTGACGGGATTCCTTGTTGGTGATACCAACATAATTACAGGATTATGTACGTTTGGTCTCGGCAGGTAATCGAATTAAGATGGTTACTGAATTTATTCCTAAATGGAACAGTAGAGAATACGAAGTTGTAATAACACGCAAAGCAAGCTGATCAAAATATGAAAGGAGATGTTTCCGTCAAAGAATTTCTGCTTCTTTTTCATGAGATTCCCGAGAAGCTGATATCAGAAGATGAAGCGAAAAAGATTGCCATGGAAGTCTTGAAGGAAAAACCGGATAGTATTCCTGCTTTGCGGATATTGTGGGAAGTTCATTGGTTTTGAAGGTGATAAATATGAAGATATCCTACTATGAATATTGGGTTTTTGGAGAGGGAAGAGGAATTAATCCATTAAGTATAGAGGAAGCAGAGAAATTCCATCAGCGACAAAAACATTATGTAGCAGAAATTATTAATAATAAAAGATATGTGGTGAATGTCAATTTCAATTTTCATGGGTTTTTCTGCAGCGCCAAACTGCTCAACCAATATGGTAAGAATATTGTCCTGGCAGCCTATCAAATTCACGAAGGGAATCTGTTTTTAAGAAATGTGCAAATGTGGAAGTATGATCAAAACCAAGAACCGATTAGGTGGATTGGCTTTGTATATGAATGGGACGGTAGGTACAAAAAAGTAGTAATAGACGAGCAATATAATGAAGAAGTCACATATGGAAAAACCAATGTAGATCATCATTTTCGGGATATGATTCAGTTTGGGAAATATGAGTCCATACTGGATGGTATAGAAGGTTTCTTGGATGAGGCATAAGTGGACAAGATGAATCGTGGTGATAGAGCAGGCATGATGCCTGCTTTTGTTGTGATGAAATCGAGTTTATTGGGAGAGTGAAATAGCAGTACAGACACTTCACCATCTGTTATATGGCAAATCGGAGGCCTTGCCTTTGAATCACCGGAAAGGTCAATATGATGCAATTCATGTGTTAAACGTAAGTAAAATCGTCTGCAAAAATGAACAAAATTATTGTTTTGTAAAGAGAATCAAAAATATCCCCAAACCGCGATCCTACACAAATGAGAGATTTTAAATCAAGGGACACAATTCATGATCCTGGAATAATGGAACAAGGACAATAATAAAAACATTGGAAACCCGTCAGGGGTGACGGGTTTTTCATGTTGAGGATATTGACAAAAAAAGGTCAACAACCTCAGCCGCTTCCTTTTGAAAGGGGATCAAATTTTATGACATTTTATTGATTCATGTTGTTGCTCTTCAAATACTGAGAAAATGTTTGCATCCATTCGTACCACGCTTTTACCGTACCCTGTGGCACACCCGCGGTCAACCAGCGTTTCCGCCCATATCGCCGGCAGGACCCCCCTTCCATCAGCAACAGATCCGATGCCCATTCGGCCAGGTCCATATCCTGCGTGGCCAACAGCGTAATGCGATGTTTCGGTTGGCTCGCCAGCGCCTTCTCCAACAGGATCCTTCCCATCTCATCCAAACCGGTTTCCGGTTCGTCCAGCAACCAAATCACCGGGTCGGCCAACAGACTTTTCGCCAAAAAGAAACGCTTCAGTTCCCCCGGCTTCAATTCATGGAGCGGGACGCGACGAACGGAACCGAGTCCCCATTGTGCGATCAGTTCCATGGCCCGCCTTTTGGGATTGGGTACCCGACGTGTTTGCGCCAGATACATCAGCGAATGTTCGACCGAGATGGTCTGATCCATTTTTCGTAACGGCGGCACATAACCGATGCACTGTTTCATCCGCGTCAACATCGGATCATCCGCCATCGCCGCACCGGATTTTGACCAGATGCAGAACGAGCCATCATCGCTGCGATACGTCACGCGCCCGTCATCCGGTACCAACTGCATGGCCGTCAGGCGCAACAATGTGCTTTTGCCCGAACCTTTGGGACCCAGAACGGCGGTAATGCCGGGCCGAACGGTCGCAGAGAAATCGAGCAAACCAATCGAAGGCGTCGGTATCCGGGATGAGAGACGACCTTTCTGCTTCGGCTTCAGACGGAATATTTTACTGACATGGGACCACTCGATCCGCAACGGAACTCCATCCTTTCGACAGCACATCTAGAGCACATCTATTCCGAATGTCGTACTTCTTCACTTGGTTTCATCATCTCTCCGTCACGTACACATTTCGACATTTTCGCCAAAAGGAATGCGGATTCCTTTTTGCCCATACGACTTTTGTAGTAACAAAATGTGAATCTCCTGTACCTATATAGACGAAAGCCCCTTCAAGGATGTTTCACCTAAATATGCAATTTTTCCTCAGTCACCAAAGAGGAAACAGCCGATTTCTCCTGTAAAAACTCACATGAGCGGCTTTGGTAAACACGCATCCCCATCCAATAAAAATACATCGCGCAGATCACCACCAACCCGATCACGGCAAACCCCCAGTGTCCGCCCAACTGATGGATCAGCCAACCGCCCAGGGACGGCCCCATAAACCAGCCCAATCCCTGAAAACCGTTGGCACCGAAGTACGTCCCCCGCAAATGATTGGGCGCCAGCCGATCAATGAACAAGCTGTTGGTGGGAAAGATCAGGATTTCCCCCACGGTCAGTATCACCATGCCGATGACAAACCAGCCCCAATGTTGCCCGACAGCGAAGCAGCCCATTCCGGCAGCGAACAGGATCGTACCGATCAGCAGACTTTGCAGGATGGGGCGTTTCTCGGTCCATCGGGTCAAGATCATCTGTAAAATAACGACCAACCCGGCGTTGATCGCCAACAGCATGGAAAACAACAGTTCTCCGTTCATCACGTTTTGTTTCAGGTACAACGGAAGCGTCGTATCGATTTGGGCATATCCGATATTGGCCAAGATCGCCCCGGCCAAAAAGAACCTCAACGCCGCATCGTTTCGCACCACCTGAAATGCAGCCCGCATCCCGACACGTTCACGATCTGCTTGCGTGACACGGGACGCCAAATCGTGACGGTAACGGTTCAACATCAGCAACAGGAGCCACGCGTAAACGAAGTAGACGGTTCCCGTGATCAGAAACGCCGTCTTTCCGGCCAGAATTCCTGTCACTGCACCGATCAGCGGACCGATGACGGCCCCCACGTTGATCGCCAGATAACGGAAGCCAAATACCCGAATTCGCCGTTCCGGAGGAGTGATATCCGCCATCAATGCTTGTGAAGTCGGCTCAAAGAAGGAACGGCACACACCGTTCAGCAGGTTGAGCAACATGAAAAAAAACATTTGTTCGGCGACTGCAAACCCGATATACACCCCTGCCCACAGGAACATGGCCGCAACCATCACCGTGCGCCTGCCGAACTGATCCGATAGATTCCCGCCGACAAAGCCGCAAATCGTACCCGCCAAGGGTCCCAAACCCACCGTCAACCCGGCCAGTACCGGATCCATCTTCGTATGTTGCGCGAGATAAATCGTCAAAAAAGGCAGGCTCATAAACATAGCCGCCCGCGAAAATACCGTTCCTCCCACCAAGAGCCACACCAAGGGATGATATTGTCTCCATGCCCTCCCCCAACACCCCATATCCATCCCTCTTTCTTTCTCATTGAACTTGAACTTCCATCCGCACCACATTTCTCCGCTGCCAAAAATTATACCCGATGAGTTTGAATTCGGGAATCCCTGCTCGATTTCGTTTCAACCGTCTTTTCGATTTTGGGAAAATCATTTTTTCTGTGGCAGGCAATCCCATCATCTGCAAAGAATAGGATATAGGAGCTCATAGAGGGAGTGCTATGGATGTTCGCACCGCTTGTCTTGTGCGTCTATTTTTTGATCGGCTATACTTATTGGCGAAAGATGGAGGACGGAATCAGTAAGTGGATGGCTACCGGGGATGAGGAGACCGAATCCCTTGCCGCAGAGTATCAACAAATTGTCGACTTGGTAGGCGAGAACAAGGCGTATTTTCTCTTTTCGTTTGTCGTGACCGTCTTTTGGCTGCCGTTCGAAATCACCATGCTCTTCAGAAGATGGATACGATTGGAACAAGATTGACTTCCACATTGACCTGACAGGTTTCCTGTGTTAACTTCAAGATAGGCAACTGCATATCAACGGGAGCTTGGAGGAGCCAGGCTGAGAGGGCGGGGAACTCTACCGCCGACCGTTTAACCTGATCTGGGTAATGCCAGCGTAGGGAACTGCATTCGATCCTTTGTTTCGAGGGGAGAGGACTGTACGTTGGCGTATGGTCCTTTTTTCATACCTGTACGCGACGGAATCGGATGCACCTGAACCTGGGGACAGCTTGTGTTGATGTGTGGGTTGCAAAAACCAACATCACAGGAGGTTCATGATGTCGGAAACTTTTACGTTCCCCAACAGCAGAAAGGTGTACATCCAAGGTTCTCGCCCGGACATTCGCGTCCCCATGCGGGAAATCACACTTTCTCCCACGACGGGGCGGAACGGTGAAGAGATACCGAACGAACCGATTCGCGTCTATGACACGAGCGGTCCATACACTGACCCGAATGTGGAAACCGATATTCGCAAAGGGCTTCCTCCCTTGCGTCGTCCCTGGATTTTGGAGCGGGGCGACGTGGAGGAGTATGAAGGCCGGGAAGTGAAACCCGTGGACGACGGCTATCGCTCCAAAGACCCGCTGGAAAACGAGGATTTGAAACGATTGAAACGTCGTCCGCTCCGGGCAAAAAAAGGAAAAATCGTCACACAGCGGCATTATGCCAGGAAAGGCATCATCACCCCCGAGATGGAATTCATCGCGTTGCGGGAAAATGTGGACCCTGAGTTCGTCCGGCAGGAAGTGGCGGCAGGTCGGGCGATCATTCCCGCCAACATCAACCATCCCGAGTCCGAGCCGATGATCATCGGGAAAAATTTTCATGTGAAGGTGAATGCCAACATCGGGAATTCGGCCGTCACTTCTTCGATCGAAGAAGAAGTGGAAAAAATGCGGTGGGCCACCCATTGGGGCGCTGATACGCTGATGGATTTGTCCACCGGGAAAAACATCCATACCACCCGTGAATGGATCATCCGCAACTGCCCGGTCCCGGTCGGAACCGTGCCGATTTATCAAGCGCTGGAAAAGGTGAACGGCAAACCCGAAGATCTCACGTGGGAGGTCTATCGTGACACCCTGATCGAACAGGCGGAACAAGGGGTGGACTACTTCACCATTCACGCCGGGGTGCTGTTGCGTTATATCCCGCTGACCGCCAACCGCGTCACCGGGATCGTCTCCCGCGGAGGATCGATCATGGCGGCTTGGTGTCTCGCCCATCACGAAGAAAACTTCCTGTACACACATTTCCGTGAGATTTGCGAGATTCTGGCCGCGTACGACATCTCCGTCTCGCTCGGCGATGGTTTGCGCCCGGGATCGATCGCGGACGCCAACGATGAAGCGCAGTTCGCCGAACTGAAAACCCTGGGCGAACTCACCAAGATCGCTTGGGAATACGACGTGCAGGTGATGATCGAGGGCCCCGGCCATGTGCCGATGCACAAAATCAAGGAGAACGTCGACCTGCAGCAAAAAATCTGCCATGAGGCTCCGTTCTACACACTGGGGCCGCTGACCACCGATATCGCACCGGGATACGACCACATCACCTCGGCAATCGGCGCAGCGATGATCGGTTGGTTCGGCACGGCGATGTTGTGCTACGTCACGCCGAAAGAGCACTTGGGCCTGCCCAACAAAGACGACGTGAAAGAAGGCGTGATCGCCTACAAAATCGCCGCACACGCCGCCGATCTGGCCAAAGGGCATCCCGGCGCGCAGAAACGGGATGACGCCTTGTCCAAAGCGCGTTTCGAGTTCCGCTGGATGGACCAGTTCAACCTCTCGCTCGATCCGGAACGGGCCATGGCCTTCCACGACGAGACTCTCCCGGCGGAACCCGCCAAAACGGCGCACTTCTGCTCGATGTGCGGTCCCAAGTTCTGCAGTATGCGCATCACCCAAGACATCCGCGAATACGCGCGGGAAAAAGGGTTGGACTTGGAAACGGCTGCAGAAGAAGGTATGAAGGAAAAAGCGAAAGAGTTCCGCGAAACCGGTGCGGAAATCTATCGGTGATGAGACAGGGGCACCCCCACCACGAGTAGGTGGGGGTGTTCTGATTTATATAGTTTGATTTGCTTTACGAAGCTTCCGGTCCAACTCAATGTACAATTGAGACAATCCACATTTCCCACATCCTGCTGTGCATCATATGGTTGTTTCCCGAGGATTGAAATTGTCACCCGTTTTCTGATTCAAATACTCACGCTGCTATACAAAACCTTTCGTATCATGTTTATGGATTTGATATTTTATTACAATAGACTATAATTTTCAAATAAAAACAATAAAATATAGAAAGGGACACGACAAATGAAAAGGTATGCAGCCATTTTCCTTCTTATTATGCTCATTTTCATGGTCGGTTGCAGTAGTCAACAAAGTGCGAACACTTCGCATGAACCCGCCAAAAAGCAAGCCAACACACAACCGGCGGAACCGCAGGTAAAGCTTGGAACCAAAGTGAATACTTATGTTTATGATTATCCTTCTCCAGTACCAACGGTACACGTTTATATATGTGGCACCATCACCAATCAAAGCAAGGTCCCGATCGTTATCAGTTCAGTAATGTAAATTTACATTCTGAAAGCATTTACGGTGAAGAAATAGACAGCTATACGTATCCGAATACCGATCCGATGTCGACGGATCCGGGAGAGTCTGTATCAGACGTTTATCCGCTGGTGATTATGCCAGGGCAAAGTGCATACATTTCTCGAGATTCTGAGCTAGAGAACCTGAATAAAAAGGAGGAATTTAAAAAAACAACAATGGAAGTGGATGCTATACCAGTAAATCCGGCAGATGCCAAAGAACTTAGGTCCTTAGTCAGTGTTTCAAATGTAAAAACGGAATTCAAAACGAATTATGATGAAATAACTCAAGAAAATGTAAATATTTATATGTTTCTTTTCAAGCCACCAACAACACGAATCATCACATCGATAAAATTGATGGCGGAATCATTCTTTTTGATAAAAAGGGAAACGCAATCGGTGTTGCTCCTCTGGGCTCACAACTGTACTCAATGAATGCAAAAGAAACAAGGGGACTTGATTATCCATTGGATATATCGGACCAACCAGACGCTTGGGGTCTGTCTCGTTATATTCCAACGAAGCTGTTGAAACAGATTGACCATGTAAAGGTTATCACTGTAACAGAAGAGGAGGAAAATCTATCATCCAGCTATGATAACGGCGATGTAGATTAACCCAATAAAGCCGGTTGATCCCGATTTTGGGTGAGCCGTTTCCCTTCTCTCTCCTCTTTCGGCAAGCTCAAAGGTCCGAGGGAAAACGACCACTTTTTTTAGAGGGACAGATCAGATTTTCACATCGAGTGTGGAGCTCCAATCAGGAAATGGGAGCCCGCGGTCATCAACTTGTGGCAGTAGGACAACCTCCTACTGCTTTTTTTATCCCCTCCCACGAAGCCAAAGCCTCGGAAAATCACTCTTCGATTTGATTCTGTTACTGTTCGAACAAATTCGCCTTCCCTTTCCTGGAAGCCAATCGACCGTTTTGGAGCGAAGATACGGATATTTCTCCTCCAAAGCCGGTTGAGTTCGTGTTCTCCTACCGGTTTCCCACATCGGCTGTGTCCGGTATCCCATCAGAGAGCAATGTTTTCCAGGTGAGTCACGATTTAACCCCTTTCGAGCGTCAAACAAAAAAACACAAGAATGAAACTGTGTGCTATTTCCACTAAGCGAAGCGTACTTTGCCCGTAGTCTGTGCACCCTTTTTGGAGCGTCAGAGGAAGCGAGATGAAGCGAACCGAGAAAGCCGCGCCCACGATCCGGATCGACCAGTCCTCAAAAATCTACTTTTACCCTAGAGAAGAAACCTATACAAGTCTTTTATCGACCGAATAGAATAAGGCAAAAGATACAGGAGGTTAACTTCGATGTTTTTCTATGACGAGATTCCATTTCGATCACCACCAAAAAACGTAAACGAAAATAAAAATTTGACGCGTGTCAAAGTTCATGTGGATTTGAGTATCCTGGTGGAAATGTTAGAAAAGCAGGAATCTCTCATTCGTGCCTTACACGCTGAACTAAAAAGGTTACAGCGTCAAAAAGTACCATCTAATAAATCCAAAGCAAAAACAACTATGAGGTGATATCATGGAATTTTGGAATAATGATTGGAAAGACCATGATCGGAAAGATCATGATCGGAAAGATCATGATCGGAAAGATCATGATTGGAAAGATCCCCATCGGAAAGATCAGAAAAAAAGGAAGCACGATGACGATAATGACAACAAGAACAAAAATACCAACATTATCGACATTGACATTGATATTGATGTCAGAGAAAAACATGATCACAGAAAGAAAAAAGACGGCAAAGATTAATTAAAACTTCTTTCACCTCCTGTATCTATCAACCGCGATCAGCGGTTTTTTTATTATTGTCAATGATTAGGAAACTCTTTTCATCATGTTTACCCTTATGTACCTGATCCATAACGAAGTGAGCCACCTCCTCCGGAACTTGCCTATTTTGGAGATGTCCTAAAACCACGGAACCGATCGTAATGCCGATTCATCACGGATGAAAACATATACACCAATTAAAAAATCTACTTTTACCCTAGTTCAGAAACCCAAACACTATTTTATTCACTGAATAGAATAAGACAAAAGATACAGGAGGTTAACTTCGATGCTTTCTTAGGCGAGACTTTTTTCCGATCACCGCCTAAAAATGAAAAATAAACTTTGACACGTGTCAAAGTCCATGTGGGTTTGGGTATCTTGGTGGAAAGGTTGGAAAGGCAAGAGTCTCAAATTCGTTCCTTACACGCTGAACTAAAGGGTTACAGCGTCAGAAAGAACAATCTAATCTTTCGTAATCAAAAACAACTATGAGGTGATATCATGGAATTTTGGAATGTTGATTGGAAAGATCATGATCGGAAAGATCATGATTGGAAAGATCCCCATCGGAAAGATCAGAAAAAAAAGAAGCACGATGATGATAATGACAACAAGAATAAAAATACCAACATTATTGACATAGATATCGATATTGATCTCAGAAAAAAACATGATCACAGCAAGAAAAAAGACGACGGTAAAAAAGATGACGGTAAAAAAGACGACGGTAAAAAAGACAACAAGAAATGATGTATCTATCGACCGCGATTAGCGGTCTTTTTTATTGTTTGAAATGATTGGGAAATCCTTTTCATCCATGATTTCCATGCCTAATCCATATTTGATTTGGCAATGTCCCAAAGACACTGAGCAGATCGTAATGCCGATATTAGCGCGCTGTTGTTCCCATTTCCCCGAATAATCCTGAGCCAACCGTGTTTGGTTCAGAAGGAAAAAAGCGCATCCCAAAAATGACGAGAAGGATCCAAGTTGGAAAAGGGACTGAAAATCATGGAGATCACCGATAAAAACGGATGGTAGTTCCACCAATAAAAAAAATCTACAATTGCCTTAGTTCAGAAACCCAAACGATAATCAATTGCCCGAATAGGATAAAGCATAAGATACAGGAGGTTAACTTCGATCGTTTTCTTAGGCGTCACTCCTTTCTTATTACCGCCTAAAAATGAAAAATAAATTTGACACATCTTCAAAGTCGATGTGGATTTGGGTATCTTGGTCAACATAATCAGAATGGCGAAAGCCACAAATATTAACCCTTATATACTGACCTCAGCGTCAGAGAAAACAATCCAATCAATCCAAATCAAAAACAACTATGAGGTGATATCATGGATTCTTGGGATAGTGAATGGGAAAAAGATTGGGATGATCATGGTCAGAAAGATCATCATCCGAAAGATCGAAAAAAAGATTATTCCAAAAGATATGATGATGATGACAATAACAATAAGAACAAAAATACCAACATTATTGATATTGAACTCAATATCGATCACACGAAAAAACATATTCGAAAAAAACATCGCAAATTTTGAAAAAAGACCACAAAAACTAATCACCAACCTCCTGTATCTATCGGCCGCAGTGAAGCGGTCTTTTTCTTTTTGTTTATAGGCGTGACCGACAAATTGCCAGATGAGAAGCACGTGACAGTTCAATCCCTTTACCGCGAAGCCAAAGCCTCGCGAAACCACTCTCGGACACGTTCCTTCTGCTCTTCTGACATGTTGGCCTTCACTTCCCGATAGAGCCAATACAATGTTTTGGAACGGAGATACGCTCTCATTCGCTCCTCCGCTTCCAGCATGACCTGATTGATCAGGCAGGGGTTTTCCATGCGTACACCCTGGTTGCCCAAGCATTTTTGCCGCACTTCCCGGCAGTGAAATAACGGTGCCGTACCGTGAATGGCACTGATCACATCCCAAAACGTAATCTCTTTCGCCGGCTTCGCCAGTTTGTAACCGCCCTTCACACCGGGGGTGAATTGAAGAAGCCCGTGATTTTTCAGCTTGGTGAAGATTTTGGACAGATAGGTCTCGGAAACCCCTTGATATTTCGCCAACTCCTTGATGCCGATCGACTCACCCGGCGGGATTTCCATAAGATTAGAGCAGACAATGAAGGGCATATTCCACACCCACACTGTATTGCACTTTTACAAACCTCCGCTTTTCAGATCTTCATTATCCGTAATCCAAAGGATACACCTTCTTTTCATTCAAAGCAAATACCTCGCCGTGTGATCAGGAGATTCCCCTCAACGCAACATGAAGGTGGAAAGGAAACAGACTCACCCGGACACTGGAGGGTGTCCCGTCATCCCACAGAGAAAAAACGAACCGGACATGATCCGGTATCCGGTTTCTGTTCCGTTCTCACAACCGGATGCGATACAATAGAGGGTAACAACAAATGATGGAGAGGAGATCAATGGGTTTGTCGTTGGTGCGCATCACCCCCTGGATGGTTGGTGTCTTCTTCGGTTTCTGGTTGTTGTACGGGTGGATGACATCGCGAGGAAATCAAAAAACCCATGAGTCGTCACCGATTTTTTACCGGATTCATCTGTTGATCGTAGCGTTGGCCATCACGGTCAGCATAACGCACCTTCCCGGCCGATGGGGAGCCCGTCCGTTTTCACCCGCCGACTGGTCATTGTGGACAGGCTGGATTCTCCTGGTGTCCGGGATGGTTTGGGCGGTGTGGGCGCGATTGCATCTCGGCCAACATTGGAGCTCCGCCGTACAGCTGCGTGAGCAACAGCAGATCGTGCAAACCGGGCCTTACCGCTGGGTCCGTCATCCCATCTACACCGGCATCATCCTGATCACCTTGGGATTGAACCTGATTAACCCGCAGTGGACGGGGGTTCTGGGGTGGGTCCTGTTGGTCCTATTGGGTGAAAAGCGGACTGGAAGAAAAGATGCTGGTAACACAATTCGGTGATGAATACCGGGCGTATCAACGGCGATCCCGTCGGCTCATTCCCTGGATTCTGTGACAACGGCAAACGGCAACGGTCGGTCGGAATGAGAGGAGGTCAAATATGCGTTCCCATACGGACATGTCCACTTTGCATGAGGCGTTGCAAACCGTCGGTGAAACCCCCGAATCCATCGTATCCGTTCAAGCGGTTTCCGGGGGCAGTATCAGCCGTGCCTTTCAGATTGAGACGGACAAGCACACCTATTTTTTTAAATGGAAACAGGGGGCCCCTGACGGTTTTTTCCGTGCCGAACGGGACGGACTTCGTCTGTTGGCCGATGCGGGTGCTCGTGTCCCTGAGGTGTACGCATTCCGTGATGGGCATGACGGTTGGATTTTGATGGAGTGGATTCCTGCACCGGACATGGGAGACTCTTCTCATCGTACTGCCGAAGCATTGGGTGGGATGCTGGCCGCGCTTCACCGTCATCCGGGGAAAGCGTACGGCTTGGATACGGATAATTTCATCGGTCCGCTCCCGCAAGCAAACGGCTGGATGGACAGCTGGACCGACTTTTACCGCGAGCGACGGTTGCTTCCGCAAATCCGGCTGGCCGCACGGCAACACCGTCTTCCCTCTGCGAGAGCGAAACGGTTAAACAGACTGTTGGATCGCCTGGAGAAATGGCTGGACATCCCGGACATCCGTCCCGCATTGCTTCATGGCGATTTGTGGGGCGGCAATTGGATAGCGGGAAAGGGAAATATCCCTTGGCTGATCGACCCGGCGGTATATTACGGCCACCGGGAAGTGGATCTGGCCATGAGCGAACTTTTTGGCGGTTTTCCACCCGCTTTTTACGCGGCCTACCGAGAGGTATACCCACTGGAGCCGGGTTACGAGGATCGAAAACCGTTGTACCAACTCTATTACTTGTTGGTGCATCTCAATTTGTTCGGCGAATCGTACGGACCCGACATCGACCGAATTTGCGGGCGGTACGTGGGATGACAAAAAAATCCCTTTCGGCTGAACGTCCGCGCCGAAAGGGAAAGTGGAAGAATTCCTTAGGAGGGGTTGACAAAAGGACAAAGGAACTCGTGCAAACCCATCAGGCAGTGAATTGCTCGGTTTCGGTCGATCCCGCCAGTGCCGTCGTCGAAGCGGTACCGCCGGAGATCACCATCGACACCTCGTCAAAGTAACCGGTCCCCACTTCGCGCTGATGGCGCGTAGCCGTGTAACCGTACTTCTCGCTGGCAAACTCGGCTTGCTGCAATTCGGCGTAGGCTGCCATGCCACGGTCGCGGTAGTTTCGCGCCAACTCGAACATGCTGTGGTTGAGCGCATGGAACCCGGCCAGCGTGACGAACTGGAACTTGTAGCCCATTTCGCCCAATTCGTGTTGGAAGCGGGCAATCGTCTCGTCATCCAGTTTTTTCTTCCAGTTAAACGATGGTGAGCAGTTGTAGGCGAGCAGTTTGCCCGGGAACTTCTCGTGAATCGCCTCCGCAAATCGGCGGGCTTCTTCCAGATTGGGTTCGGACGTTTCACACCAGATCAAATCGGCGTACGGTGCATAGGCCAAACCGCGTGCAATCGCGGCATCCAATCCGCCCCGTGTGCGGAAGAAACCTTCCGGTGTCCGCTCACCTGTGATGAATTCCCGATCTCGCGGATCGATATCGCTGGTGATCAACTGAGCGGCGTTTGCGTCCGTCCGGGCAATCAGCACGGTGGGGACCCCCATCACGTCCGCAGCGAGGCGGGCGGCGACCAGGTTGCGAATCGCCTGTTGCGTCGGCAGAAGCACTTTTCCACCCAGGTGACCGCATTTCTTCTCCGAGGACAGCTGATCCTCAAAGTGAACCCCGGCTGCTCCCGCTTCAATCATGCTTTTCATCAGCTCAAACACATTGAGCGGACCGCCGAAACCCGCTTCTGCGTCGGCGACGATCGGGGCAAACCAATACGTGTCGGATTTTCCTTCCGCATGTTCAATTTGATCGGCCCGTTGCAACGCCTGATTGATCCGTTTTACGACATGCGGCACGCTGTTGGAGGGATACAGGCTTTGATCCGGGTACATCTGACCGGCCAGGTTGGCATCCGCCGCCACTTGCCAGCCACTCAGGTAGATCGCTTTCAATCCGGCCTTGACCTGTTGAACGGCTTGGTTTCCGGTCAACGCACCCAAGGCCTTTACGTGATGCTCGGTGTGGAGCAAGTGCCACAGGCGCTCGGCGCCTTTGCGGGCCAAGGTGTATTCGATTTGAATGGAACCGCGCAAACGAAGGACGTCTTCCGGTGAATACGGACGTTCAATCCCTTTCCAACGCTCGTCGTTTTCCCATTCTTCCTGCAATTTTTTCACTTCGGCTTGGTCGATCATGCTGCATTCGTCCTTTCTCTCCGATTTAGTCCAGATACTGATAGGCCGGCAGGGTGAGGAAATCAATCAACTCATTCTGTCGGGTCCACTCCATAAACAATTGGGCCGCCAGTTCATACTGACCGGCTTGGAAAGTTTCTTCCCCGATTTGTTCCCGGATTTTCGCCAACTCTTCCTGCAGCAACGTTTCCACCAGCTCCAATGTCACTTTCCGCCCGTCATCAAGTACACCTTTGGGATGACGAATCCACTGCCAAACCTGTGCCCGCGAAATTTCCGCGGTGGCGGCATCCTCCATCAGGTGGTTGATGGCTACGGCCCCGTATCCTCTCAACCACGCTTCCAGGTACTGGATCCCCACAGAAATGTTGTTGCGCAAACCCTGTTCCGTGATGGCTCCCGTCGGCACTTCCAGCAAGTCTTCCTCTGACACTTGTACGTCGTCCCGCTGGCGGTTCACTTGGTTGGCCGTCGGCATCATCCGGTCAAACACTTCCATCGCCACCGGCACCAATCCAGGATGAGCCACCCACGTGCCGTCGTGTCCATCGCGCGCTTCCCGTTCCTTGTCCTCGCGCACCTTTTGCAATGCCCGCTCATTGGCTTCCGGGTCATGTTTCACCGGGATCTGCGCGGCCATCCCGCCGATCGCGTGAGCCCCCCGCTTGTGACAGGTTTTGACGGTCAGTTGGGTGTATGCCCGCATGAAAGGGACCGTCATCGTCACTTCGCCCCGGTCGGGTAAAATGACGTCGGGGTGGTTACGCAGGGTTTTGATATAACTGAAAATGTAGTCCCAGCGTCCACAGTTGAGACCAGCCGCGTGTTCCCGCAATTCGTACAGGATTTCATCCATCTCGAACGCGGCCAGAATCGTTTCGATCAACACAGTTGCCTTGATGGTGCCCCGTGGAATGCCCAACTGCTCCTGCGCATACACGAATACATCATTCCACAGTCGCGCCTCCAAATGGCTCTCCATTTTGGGAAGGTAGAAGTAAGGGCCGGTACCTCGCTTCATCAACTCCCGCGCATTGTGGAAGAAGTAGAGACCGAAGTCGAACAGACTGGCTGATACCGGTTTTCCGTCCACCCTCATGTGCTTTTCCACCAGATGCCAACCGCGCGGCCGTACAATCAGGGTGGCCGTTTTTTCCTTCAGTTTGTACGCTTTTCCTTCCGGCGTGACGAAATCAATCTGACGGCGGATCGCGTCCCGCAGGTGAATCTGGCCTCCCACCGTGTTTTCCCAAGTCGGGGAGTTGGCATCTTCAAAGTCAGCCATGAAGACTTTCGCGCCGGAATTAAGCGCATTGATCACCATCTTGCGATCCCCCGCGGGTCCGGTGATTTCCACCCGCCGATCCTGCAAATCCTCAGGCACGGGTGCGATTTTCCAATCCCCTTTGCGGATCTCCACCGTCTCCGGAAGAAAACCCGGTTTCTCGCCGGCGTCAAACCGTTTCTGCCGCTCGGCCCGTCGCTGAAGCAGCTCGATTCGCCGCCCGCCGAATTTCCGTTCCAACCCGGCCACAAACGCCACCGCTTCCGGCGTCAGGATCTCCGCAAATGTCGGGGTAACCCGTTCCACCTCGACTCCTTCCGCATACTGCGTCGTCTGTGTCGGCAACGCCTTAGCCCCCTTTCGCTGTTATTCATCTGTATTGATACAGTTTTGTTTTACGGTTGTTATTATAGTACAGTTCAATTGCGACTACAAGCCCTTTTTTGAAAAATGGCGCAAAAAACAATCACCCTGTATGAAAGGGCATAGAAACGAGGTTGATGCTGTTGTATATCAGAAAAGAAAAGAGCCTCCCGACACGGGAGGCTGAGACCGAAGGTGACTTGCCCCACACGGCTGAGGCACCAGAGGCACTCTCTTTGGCGGTCTTGGGCTTCTCGCTTCATCCGGCATGACAGCCCACATTCATCCACGATGGCTTCGTCCAAGCCGGGGTGATTTTCACTTCACGAGTTATTGCTCCTGTAGTATTTTTCAGTATTTTCCCACTCCCGGACTCGATTGTACCCAAATTCTGCCGGACTTGCGAGAAGAACAAATCCCTCCCGCGTCCGACGCTCGCTTTCTCCTGAAGGGTGGGGTTTTTCTCTCGCTTTTTATCAAGTGCCGTCATGCGATTTCGGGTGATCCGTTTTTCCTCTCGTTCTTCTTATTAAGTTCAAAGGTCGGGAAAACGGCTCCCCTCAGTCAGGGTATGTGATGGTCATTCAAGTGAGCCGGAAAAGCAATGTGAACAAGTATTCACCAGACGCGTCTTCCATTATTGTCTGATCAACTCCAAGCTGATCGAGATTTTGGAGGTGACTTTTTTTCCTTCCAAGTACTGTTTGGCCGTTTCGATCGCCTTTTCTCCCATGACAGCCGGTTTTTGGGCAATCGTGGCAGCCATTTCCCCCCTCTTGACGGCGGCGACGGCATCGGGTGTGGCATCAAATCCAACCACTTTCACGTTCTTCATCCCTGCCGCTTTCAAGGCCTCCAGGGCACCCAAGGCCATTTCATCGTTTTGGGCAAAGACGCCTTTGATGTTTTTGTTTCCTTGCAAAATGTTTTCCATGACAGACAGCCCTTGAGCCCGATCAAAGTTGGCCGTTTGTTTGGTCACAATATGGAGCTGACCTTTCACCGCTTCTTCAAATCCTTTCCCACGCTCACGGGCGGCGGAAGAACCGGGGATTCCTTCCAATTCGACGACATTGGCCCCCTTGCCCACCAAGCTTAACAAATATTGTCCCGCCATTTTTCCACCAGCCACATTGTCTGATGCAATGTGGGAAACAACTTTGCCTTGGTTGGCGGCGCGATCAACCGTAATCACCGGAATATTGGCATCATTGGCAGCTTGGACAGCCGATACGACCGCATCAGAATCGGTGGGGTTGATGATGATCAAATCAACTTGTTTTTGGATCAAATCTTCGATGTCATTCGTTTGTTTGGCAGAGCTGTTTTGCGCATCCACCGTGATCACATTCATGCCCAACGCTTTGGCTTTTCTCTCTGCCCCTTCCTTTAAGCTGACAAAAAACGGATTGTTCAAAGTGGACAAGGACAAACCGACGGTGTAAGGTCCGGATTTTTTTCCAGTTTCGGGACTGGCGGCACCAGGTGATTGCATGGAACAACCGGCCAAGCCAACCATACTGACCAACAAAGCGATGAGCCAACGTTTCATTTTGTTCATGGGAAAAACTCCTTTCCATGTTTCCAGGATGGTTACAGGCACAGCAAAACTCCACGGGAACATTGTGTTGGTGCGTCCAGTGGACCGGGAATCTTTGCCGGCTTCAATAGCGGGAAGTGGATTTCCGGTCAAGCAAAATCGCAATCAATATCACAAAACCTTTGACAATCAACTGATAGAAAGAGGATACGCCCAACAAGTTCAATCCATTATTCAGCGTGCCGATGATTAAAGCCCCAATCAGTGTGCCGACAATGGAACCTTTGCCCCCGGACAGGCTGGTCCCTCCCAACACGACGGCGGCAATCGCGTCCAACTCGTAGGAAGTGCCTGCCGTCGGTTCTGCGGAATGGAGGCGGGAAGTGAGGATCGCTCCGGCCAAGGCAGACAGCAAGCCAGCCAGGGTGTAAACAAACCATTTGACGCGACTGACATGGATTCCCGCCAGAATGGCCGCTTCCTCATTTCCTCCGATGGCATAGGTTTTGCGCCCCAAAGTGGTTTTTTTCAAGATAAAATAAAGAAAGATGAAGGTGATTAACATGGTGATGACGGGAACCGGAATACCGAAAAAATACCCCCGACCAAACAGCTGAAAGGCCAAGTCATGTCCCATATTGGTGATGGGCCTTCCGTCGGTAAACACCAGGGTGAGCCCGCGATAGACGGTCATGGTTGCCAAAGTGACGATGAATGGCGCCACCTTGCCCTGCGTAATCACCAGTCCGTTAAACAATCCCAACATAGCCCCGACCGCGAGACCAATGAACAGTGCCGGGATAAAGTCCATTCCGCTTGCCATGAGTTGGGCGACAATCGCGCTGGCGAGAGCCAAAATCGAACCGACGGACAAATCGATGCCACCGGTCAAAATGACGAACGTCATCCCAAACGCGATCAATGCGTTAATGGATACTTGTCTGAGTACATTCAACAGGTTGGAGAAGGATAAAAAACTGGGGCTTAAAATGGACAAGACCAGAATAATCGCCAGCAAACCGAATAAGGCTCCGAACCTTTCCAGGAAACGAACCGTTTGCTTTCGCGCAGTTGTCACCATCATTTTCCTCCAGTTGCCAGATTCATGATTGTTGCTTGTGTCGCTTCTTCACGATCCAGAAAACCGCCGATTCTGCCTTCATGAATCACCATGATTCGGTCACTCATGCGAAGCAGTTCAGGAAGGTCCGACGAGACCATGATGATCGCCACCCCACGTTCGGCCAATTGTTGAATCAGGAAATAAATCTCTTCTTTGGCCCCAATGTCCACACCGCGGGTCGGTTCGTCCAGGATCAACAGTTTGGGTTCAATTCCCAGCCATTTGGCGAGTACCACTTTTTGCTGGTTTCCGCCGCTTAAGGAATGGACTGGTTGCGAGATTCCGGTCGTTTTCACCCTTAATTTTTTCACCAACTCTTCCACAAAGGTCTTTTCCTCTTGCTCGGAAATCCAGCCGTAGGAGCTGAAACGTTTCAGGTTGGGAAGCGCGATGTTTTCGCGGATGGAAAAATGGAGGATCAATCCTTCTGATTTGCGGTCCTCTGTTACGAATCCGATTCCATGCCGGATGGCATCGTACGGATGTTTGATGCGAACCCGTTTGCCTTGGATAAAGATTTCCCCTTTGTCAGCCGGAGCGAATCCAACGATCGCCTTCATGATTTCGGTACGTCCGGCTCCCATCAGACCGGCCACACCGAGAATTTCCCCTTGTCGCACATGGAAGGAAACATTTTCATACACTCCGCGTTTGGTCAATTGTTTCACTTCCAAAAAGTGTCCTTGGCCTGACGGGTCACCCGGGGATCACGTTCACCCAGGGGTTTTCCCACCATGAATCGCACCACTTCATCCAGGGAGGTTTCCTTGATCGGTTTGGTGGCGATCGTTTGGCCATCACGCAAAATCGTGATCCTGTCACACAGACGGAAGATTTCCTCCATCCGGTGAGAGATATAGATGAAAGAAACACCTTGTTTTTTCAGTTTCTGTATGACCTTAAACAGGGTATCGATTTCGCGTTCGGTCAAAGCGGATGTTGGCTCGTCCATGATGATCACTTCAGCGTTGGTCATGAGCGCTTTGGCGATTTCAATCATTTGTTGCTGACCGACAGACAGGCTTCCGGCCAAGGTGGCAGCCTTGATGGCCAGACCCAAATCAGCCAACTTCTCTTCAGCCAACCGGTTCATTTCCTTGTTTTTGAGAATCCCTGTTTTTCCGTATCGATGTTCACGACCCAAAAAGAGATTTTCGGCCACGGTCATGTCGGGCCAAATGTTCAGCTCCTGATGGATAAAGGCAATACCGGCTTTTTCGGCCTGTTTGGGATTTTTAAAAACGGTTTCCTTACCGTTGATGAAAATGGTTCCGGTGTCCTTTGCGTAGACACCGGTCAAAATTTTCATCAATGTGGACTTGCCGGCCCCGTTCTCGCCCATCAGTGCGTGAATTTCACCTGGGAAAACCGAAAATTGCACATTTTTCAGTACCGGAACGCCGTTAAACGACTTGGAGATGTTTTTCATCTCGATTTGCATAAGTTCCCTCCATCTCAATCGCTAGAAGATGACGCCGGCATGAAGGATGACATTGGCGTAAGGTGAGTTCTCCCCGGTACGGATCACGGCTTTGGCCCTTTGCATCAGCGCTTTGAATTGCTCGTGCGACACGAATTCTTTTGCTTCAGGGGCAAACAATCGCTCCACTTCCCGCAAGAGATCAGGATTGTACTGTTTGATTTCCGAGGCGAGGGTGATCTTTTCGATCACCATATCATCCCTGATCGCTTCGGCCACTTCCAGAAAAGAAGGTTTTCCCAGCCGAATGGCCAAATCGATCCGGTGAACGTGATCCGGGATCGGCAACCCGCAATCGGCGATGACGATGGTGTCCGTATGCCCCATTTTCGCCAGCACACCGGCAATTTCGCTGTTCAAGATCCCCAGCTTTTTCAATGCCCATCCCCCACATGTTTCCGGATTTCCTCCATGGTGGGCATGCCCCCCTGTGCCCCCAGCTTGGTCACGGACAAACTCGCCGCCACGCATCCATAGCGAATCGCTTGTTTGAGGGGAAGCCCTTGGGCCAGCGCCACGGCAAAAACACCGTTGAATGTATCTCCCGCCCCGGTTGTGTCAACCACGTCCACCGACAAGGCCGGAACGCGGACAAATCGGTCGCCGTCAAAATAGCGGACACCTTGACTCCCTTCCGACAAAATGATTTTGTTGGGATACCGTTTCAATATCTCTTCAACATCTCCGCAATCTCCCAAGATGGCGCGGCATTCATGCTCGTTTGGCGTCAGATAGGTCACTTTTTCAATCAGATCGGAAGGCAAAAGTTTTGCGGGTGCTGGATTCAAAATAACCGGAACATTCGATTTTTTGCAGAGATCAGCTACATATATCACAGTATCCAAGGGAATTTCCAACTGCAAAAGAACGACTGAGGCGGCTTTGATCGCCTCTTTCGCCCGATCCACAAGATCCCGATCGACTTCGCTGTTGGCACCGGGAACAACCACAATGCTGTTATCCCCTTCGGCAATGACGATATGGGCGATACCGGTGCTTTTGTGTGTAACCGGTTTCATATAGGTTGCAGAAACGCCTTGTTTCTGAAAATTGTCCAGCACCATGTCACCGAATCGGTCGTTCCCCACTGCTCCGACCATCTCCACCCTGGCTCCCGCCCTTGCCGCCGCCACGGCCTGATTCGCACCTTTTCCCCCGGGAACGATATGAAACGTCTCACCGATGACAGTTTCGCCCGCGATGGGACGTTTGGGTGAGGTAACCACCAAGTCGATACTGGAACTGCCTACAACGACAATCTTGCCCATCTTATCCCATCCTTTTTGTAGTCTCGCGTTCGACCAATTTAACAGGAAGACAATGTTTTTTTGCCGTTACCCCTTGATTCGTGATCAATTGAATGAGAAGCTTCGTCGCACATTGACCCATCTCATAAATCGGCTGAACGATGGTGGTGATCGAAGGGTAAAAACACGCGCTTAAGGGAATCCCGTCAAATCCGATCACCTGCAACTCTTCGGGAATGGAGATTCCTCTTTTTAACGCCACTTTCACAGCGGCCACAGCGATCAAGTCGTTTCCGGCAAAGATTCCGTCGATACGGGGATAAGTGTCCAACAGTTCGCTGACTTTTTGTTCGCTGATGGTGATGTCAAACTGACTTTCCACTATGTAAAAAGGGACACCGGCTTTTTCGGCCGCATTCACAAACCCCCGACAACGCTCATCGGCCGGGCTGAGTTGGCCGGGGCCGCGTACATGGGCGATGAAATTGCAGCCGCGCCGGATGAGATATTCTGTCGCCATTTTGCCGCCGCCATAGTGGTCTGCGCAAACCTCGGGAATGGATTCATGAAGGGGCCGGTCCAATGCAACCACTGGAATATTGAGATTGATATAATTCAAATTGTTTTGTCTGTTGGTGGTCACAATCAATCCGTCTGCGTGATTTTGCGTTAAAACATCGAGATAATGTTTTTCCTTTTCCAGGTCTCCGTCCGAATTGCACAAAACCACGGTATAACCATATTGGTGGGCCACGTCCTCCACTGCGCGGGCCAATTCCGGGAAAAAGGGATTTGTGATGTCCGGCAGAATCAGTCCAATCAAACGCGAACTCTTTTGATACAAAGAACGGGCAACATAGTTGGGCTTGTAATTCAATTCTTCGATCGCCTTTTTGACTGCGGCTTTGGTGTCTGCATGAACATATCCCGTTTCGTTGAGGACACGGGAAACGGTTGCGACAGACACCCCGGCTCGTTTCGCCACATCACGGATCGTTGCCATTTTTCCCCCACTCCAATTCGATATGTAACCGGTTACAATCCAATAGTAACAAGCATGATACCAATTCGTCAATCAAGTTCCAATTGTATGAATCAAAATGTAGGAGGATGGCATTTTGCCGGCCTGAGGGTTTCTTTCGTGCGAACGGTTGGCCGGTTGTGTTGCACCGCCCATTTCTGTTGGAAAAGGAACATAAAGGGGACCCGCCGGTACTTCAGCCGTGTGACATGTCACCAGGCCGCGATTTGTCCGTCCGTACGGGGCTCTGTTCCTCCGGCCAGAACACCGTGATCCGTTCTCCATATAATCTGGCCACGCCCGAAACTACCCGATCCCATCGCCCATTTGACATCATGCCCTTGACGGGCAAGTGCTTCTGCAATATGCGCAGGGGTGGTATGCTCCAACTCCACCTTTTTTCCTTCTATCCACTGCCACCTTGGAGCATCTAAAGCAGCTTGCGGATTGAGATGAAAGTCAACCGTATTCATAACCACCTGTACATGACCTTGCGGCTGCATGAAACCGCCCATTACCCCAAACGGACCCACCGGCTTTCCGTTTTTCGTCAAAAAACCGGGTATAATGGTGTGATAAGGTTTTTTCCCGGGTTCCAGACAATTATCATGGGCAGGATCCAAAGTAAAGTTCAGACCCCGGTTGTGCAAAGCAATACCTGTCCCCGGTACCACCAGTCCAGATCCAAAACCCATATAGTTACTCTGAATGAAAGACACCATATTCCCTTCCCCGTCCGCCGTACACAGATAGACCGTCCCCCCTTGGGAAGGCCGACCCGGTTCCGGCTGCAGCGCTTCTTTTCCTATCAGACGGCGGCGTTCTTCCGCATACGCATCCGACAACAAATCCTCTATCCGTACGGACATGTTGCGAGGGTCTGCAATATATTTTTTCCCGTCCGCGTAAGCCAACTTAATCGCTTCAATCTGCTTGTGGTACGTATCGGCCGTGTCGCGTTCTGAGAATTCGAAACCCTTCAGGATATTCAAGGCCATCAGAGCAACCAACCCGTGTCCGTTCGGCGGGATTTCCCATACATCGTATCCGCGGTAATTGACACAAATGGGATTCACCCATTCCGGTTGGTATGCGGCCAGGTCCTCCAGTCTTAAATAGCCTCCGTTTTGTCTCGAAAACTGATCCATCTTCTCGGCCAATTCTCCACGATAAAATGATTCCGCTTTCGTCTCGGCAATCAATTGCAACGTTTTGGCATGATCGGGTGATCGCCAAATCTCACCGATTTCGGGAGCCCTTCCTTCCGGAGCAAATGTATCGAACCATGATTGAAATTCGCTTCCTTTCAATGTTTTGCTATATGTTTGAAAGGCTTTGGTCCAATTGGTTCCAAGTGCCGGCGTAATCGGGTAACCATTCTCCGCATATTCAATAGAGGGTCTGAGCACTTCAGTAAAAGGGAGTTTACCGAATTTGCCGGACAATGCTGCCCAAGCAGACGGTGCTCCGGGAACAGTCACAGGGACAAAACCATATGGGGGGATCTTTTTGATTCCAGCTTTTTTTAAAGCGTCCAAGGACAGACTCCGTGGGGCCGGACCGCTGGCGTTCAATCCATAGAGCTTTCCTTTTGTCCAGATCAGTGCAAAAGCGTCGCCGCCGATTCCGTTGGACGTAGGTTCCACGACAGTCAGGGCAGCCGCTGTCGCAACAGCTGCATCGATCGCGTTTCCGCCCTTCTTCAGGATGTCAAGGCCTGCTTGGGCGGCAAGCGGTTGCGAGGTGGCAACCATCCCGTTTTTGGCGTATATCACGGTTCGGCGCGACGGGTAAGGATAATGAACCGGATCGTATTTCAATCGCAACACTCCCTTTCAAGTTACTGCGGGCAGACTTCCGGTTGATGAGTTTCTCCGCATCGACGGCCATCTCCATCTGTTTGCGGCGGGAGACATTGCCAAAGCCAAAACGGACGAGACGCATCACTCGCTTATGTCTTGCCAGCACGCGATTCCACAAGGGAAAATCGCCGGACACAACGTGGTAGCCGATCTTTTGGGCGATCCGATGCAACCCTACAGGCAACGTCACCTGTCTGGATTTGGGACCTTGGGGAGCGGTTTTCACCGAAGGTTGGGACCGCACAGTGAAGGCGACAAAACAAGAGGCAAAGAAAATCAAGCTAATCATCAATCGCGTGTGGATCTATCCTCCGGTTGGCAACGCCTCGGATATTTTGGCCGTAGCAGCCCCAGATGCTTCCCGTCGGAGAAACAATTAACGCCCGCGGTGGCGGGCTTTCGCTTTGTAAATCTTCATTTCTCTCTTTCTTTCCGCCAAGGCTTTTTTCCTTTCCCTGGCGTTTTGTTTTTTCTCTTTTTTCCGGGCTTCCAAATCCGCTTGAATGGCCTGCTGTGCACGGCTGGAAATCCCCCGTCGATTTCTTTCCTTGGCCACCAAGCGGGAGAGCCGTTTCGGATTGACTTTTCGGGTAGCAACTTCATCAGTCGCAACGATCCCCGCACTTCGTTCCAACAATGCCCATGCATCATGATGGACAAAGTGGAGGATCTCCGCGTCCTGTGGTTCAGTTATGATTTTAGCAGATGATGGATGGACGTTTCCAACTTCAATCGCGCATATTTTCGGAAAAGCGCTGCCGCGCCATGCTTCAGGTCATTACATCCAGAGTCGACCAACCGAAAACGGGTTCCGCCTCTTTACAGTGTGGTCGATCGGTTTCATCCTCTCCATTCAACCAAAATACAGAAAAACTGTATTTCGATCGTCTCTGAAAACACCCACTGCCCCATGTCACCGCGGGGCCAAGCCGATATACGACGTGCAGTGCGGGCACCGCGAGGCGTCCGGGTGTACCTCCGAATAGCAAAATTCACAGGTTTTGCCCGGCGTCTTTTCCTCTTCTTTCGTTCTGCGCATGCGGTTGATTTGACGGATGATCAAAAACAGTGCAAAAGCCACGATCAAAAAGTCAATGAGATGATTGATGAAGAGTCCGTAGTTGATCGTGGGGGCGCCGGCCGCTTTCGCCTGGGACAGCGTCTGATAATCACGATCCCCCAGATTGATAAACAGATTGGAAAAGTCCACTTTCCCCAGCAACAAACCGAGCGGAGGCATCAAAATATCGTTGACGAGAGACGAGACCACTTTGCCGAAAGCGGCACCGATGATGACACCTACAGCCAGATCCACCATGTTCCCTTTGAACGCAAATTCGCGAAACTCTTTCAGCAAACTAACCCTCCTCCCCTTCATCATCGCGCCGGAACGGTAACACTGCCAACGGTTCGTACATCGGCACACGTCCCCACATCGTCCGGTACAACACCAGATCCGTCACCTTCCACTCCGCCTGTTGCCCCGCGGTCCGGGCTATGATCTCACTTACCCGGACAACGTCAAAGTCGTGCTGTTTGTATTGTCGGGCCAAAGTGATATGCGGACGGAACGGACGATCCTCCCGTTGAAAACCGAGCGGCGTCAATGCCTGTACCACTTTTTTCTGCAATGCGTTCAAAGCCGGAATCTCCCCAGCCACACCGGCCCACAAGATACGCGGTCTTCGAGGAATACCGAAGACACCGATTTCCGCCAATCTCAACGTAAAAGGTGTTTGTTTCCCCGCAACGCGAGACAATTGCCGCTGAAGATATGGCACTTGTTCCGGCTTACACGCCCCCAGGAAAAAGAGCGTAACATGATAGTCTTCGGGATGCACCCATTTGCCAAAAGTATCCCACCCGGCATTTCGAATCTGATCACACCACCGGGTCAACAGTTGCCGACGCGGACGATCCAACCGGACGGCGACAAACAACCGCCAATCGGAAATGTGGACCACTTCCTTTCTCATCACACCAAGACCATCAGCCCCCGACATTGCTGCACGGGGGCTGAACTCAATATTTGTCAACCTTTTTGCAATGCTTTCCTGGCCGCTTCGATCGCCGCCTCATAGTTGGGATGTTGGACGATTTCCGGGACGTACTCGGCATGGACCACCTTGTCGTTTTGGTCGATCACAAATACCGCACGCGCCAACAAACGCAGTTCTTTGATCACAACACCGTAAGCCGTGCCGAAGGAAAGATCGCGGTGATCCGACAGCGTCTGAACTTTGTCGATCCCGGCGGCACCGCACCAGCGTTTCTGGGCAAACGGCAGATCCACGCTGATCGTCAAAATGTGCACGCCTTCCAATTGGGCCGCTTCTTCGTTGAACCGACGGGTTTGTGCATCGCAAACCCCCGTATCCAGCGACGGTACCACGCTGATGATGCGCACGCTGCCCTTGGTATTGTCCAACGTCACCTCAGAGAGATCATTGGCCAGCACCTTGAAATTGGGGGCAGTTTCTCCGACCTTGATTTCAGGTCCGATTAATGTCACCGGATTGCCTTTGAAGGTGACCACGCCTGCACGTTCTTGAGACACGATGTCTACCTCCTTACCATTGTCCAACGATTCTATCATATCATGAGAGAGAGGACGGGAAAATCCCATTGGTAGAATCGAGGAAATCAAATGCAGGAGAAAGTTCGATTGCTCAGAAACATTCCCATCATGGTATGGATCAGAAAATCGTCTTCATGGTAGAACCATTGATGGAAACCCGGCAGAAGACACCTTTTGTCTTCAAACAAAAACCCGGCTAAAAAATGAAGTGTTGAAAGACTGGGAGGCATGTGCCGGCATCGGTGTGATTAATACAAAAATCCCCTTGTCTTTCGTTTGCACGGGGGATTCTGGTTTTATTTGTATCATTTCCGTTTTACACAGAGAGATGGGAAACGGGGGAAATTGAAAAGAAAAAAGCGCGGTGTCCGCGCTAAACCAATGAAAGTGACATTTCGCAGTCTCCACCATGTATGGTAAACAAAAATTTCATGAATTGTTGCCGTACCCCCTTATGTGGGAGTACGTCGTTTGACAGGGTGTGTTCGATTCAGAGACACACCCTGTTTTTGTTTTTCAGTAACCTTTTTCAAAGGCTTGATCAATCGGACAGATCGTTGAGAAAATAGAGAAAAATTCGTTTTTAACTGGCCGAAGTACAGTCGCTAAGGAGGGAACGGGATGAAGCAAGACCCCGCGCAAGCCACATTTTCCAATCTGTTGCTGTCGGGCACCCTCGTGCACGAAGGTAGTTTTCAGGAGATGCAAGAGGCCTTCGGGATTGGGTTGCATCCGCATATCGTGATGGTGATCTCTATTGACCGCTATCCTGATTTGGTAATCGGCAAACCGTTTCATTGGCCAATGGAGATCGGACATCAAGTGGTGGAAGGCGTGTGCGAAGCTGTCACCGTTCCGTTTGTCTGGGTATGGGTAGCCGAAGGGGTGCTTGCCGTCTTGTTGCAGTTGTCGCTTGACCCACCATCTGAGCGCACCTGTAGAGAGGCGACGAATCGGATTGCCCGGCAAATCCAGAAGTGCTGCAAGGCACGAGGAGTTAACGTGTCGATCGGGATCGGGGGTTATTACGACAATCCATACATGCTTCACTACTCCTACGAAGAAGCGAAAGAGTCGATGGTAGACCGGTTTTTTCAAGGCAATTCCCTCATTTTCCACTACGAGAAGAAGACGAGCGAAAGCGGAGCATGGCAGTCACCGCTTGCGCCGGAGGAGAGGGCGGAACTGGTGGCCAGAGTGCGAATCGGCGACGAAGAAGGGACCGTCATTTACTTGCACACACTCCTTGAGAAGTTGGCCCATACCTGTTCTCATGACGTCAACATGTTCAAATCGGAAGCGGTGGAACTGATCATCACCATGTCCCGACAAGTTCTGGAATCAGGGGCGAACGCGGCGGTCATCTTGTCGGAAAATGCACGCTTTATTCAGGATTTATACCTTACGATCCGCTATGACAAGTTTGTCCAGAAGGTGTGTGAGTACGCCCGGCGGCTGACACAGCAAATGGAGCTGAGCTTAACCTCCGCTTCGCCGGTGATCCGCAAGGCAGTCCGCTACCTGAAGGAGAACCTGCAACGCAGGGTTTCGCTGGAAGAGGTAGCACAATATTGTTGCGTGAGTGTTTACCACCTGAGCCATCTGTTCAAGCGGGAAACGGGCATGACAGTGGTCGATTTTCTCAACAAGCTGCGCGTAGAAAAAGCGATGCACTTCCTGGAAGCCACGGATTGCACCATTCAGGAAATCGCGTATTTCGTCGGATTTCAGGACGCCAACTACTTTTCCCGGACGTTCAAAAAATACGTGAAATACTCCCCCTCGGCCTATCGTCGAGCAAAATTGTGCTAACACTCCACAATATCGGCCAGTGGAGAGGGCTGTCCGTTTCAGTAGAATACAAGTGACGATATCACGGGAGACTGAGACGATTACCAGTAAAGGGAGTTGTCAGATAAAAATGTCAAGGGGTTAACGTGAGCGTGTCATCGTCGAGCGGAACTCGACGATGGCCCAGTTTGTCGCCGATCGCGGCTATGTGCTGAGAGGTCGGGGAGATCTGCCTTCACGGCATGGCGGAAGAGCTCAAGGAATAGGGTATTGTGAATAAAGCGTACCTTGGCGGTTAGAGGCTGAAGAGTTGTTGTCTAGGAGGGGTTTTATTGAAAAGAAGGATCGATTTGCTGAATCCGCCGGAGTTGGTCCGACGGTCCAATTGGCGGGATCGGTTTGAAACCAAAGTGTCCCAGTGGCTCACCCCGTGGGACGGTGAGGAGCCGATTGACATCGGGTTCATCGGTGTGCCTCTGTCCAAGACGTCGATCAGCGTGTCGGCTGCATCCATGACGCCCAATGCGCTTCGGGAACTGTTCCCTGCGGTAACGACGTACAGCATCGACTACGATGTCGACCTCCAAGAGCTTCGGGCGCGCGACCTGGGGGACATCCAAATGCACCCCACGGATTTGTTCCGCTGTCATGCCAACATCGAGCAGGCGTTGACCAACGTGTACCAGGTGCTGCCCGGCCTGCTCCCGATTATCGCCGGGGGCGACCACTCCATTACCTGCCCGTCAGTCAAGGCATTTAAAAAACAATTTGACGGAAAAGTGGGTATCGTTCAAATAGACTCGCATATGGATGTTCGGAATCTTGAAGACGGCGGCCCGACCAACGGCACCCCGATCCGCGGCCTGCTGGAATCTGGCACGGTGGAAGGGCGGCACATCGCCCAAGTCGGGATTCACAGCTTTGCCAACTCCAAGCCGTACCGGGAGTACGCCCTGTCGCAGGGCATCACCCAGTTTACCGCACGGCAGGTGGCCCGGGAAGGCATCGAGCCGCTCATTCATCAAGCGATGGAGATCGCCGGCAACGGTACGGAGGCGATTTACGTAACGGTGGACATGGACGTACTGGATCAGGCCTTTGGACCGGGTGTTCCCGCCATGGTCCCGGCCGGTATGACCTCATGGCAACTGTTGGACGCAGTGTATATACTCGGTCAAAACCCCAAAGTAAAAGGCTTTGACGTCGTTTGCATCGACCCCCTGCAGGATTCGCGCCGGGCTACTGTCCGTACGGCCCTGCATGTGATTCTCACGTTCCTGGCGGGCGTCGTGATGAGAAAACACTGAGGAGAAAATGGAGAGATGACCCATGGCAGAAACCAAAAAACGCGTCATTCGCGCACCGCGCGGTAATCAACTGAACGCGAAAGGCTGGCCGCAGGAAGCGGCCCTGCGCATGCTGATGAACAACCTGGATCCGGAAGTGGCCGAGCGCCCGGAGGATCTCGTCGTGTACGGGGGAATCGGGAAAGCGGCCCGCAACTGGGAGTGCTATGACAAGATCGTCGAGTGCCTGTTGAACTTGGAGGGCGACGAAACCCTGCTGGTGCAGTCGGGGAAACCGGTCGGCATCTTTAAGACCCATCCGCTTGCACCCCGCGTGCTGATTTCCAACTCTGTTCTCGTGCCGGCCTATGCCAACTGGAAAACGTTCCGCGAACTCGAACAAAAGGGGTTGATGATGTACGGGCAAATGACCGCGGGAAGCTGGATCTACATCGGCACCCAAGGAATTTTGCAGGGAACGTATGAAACGTTTGCGGAAGCGGCCCGTCAGCATCGCGGCGGCACGCTGAAAGGCACGCTTACCCTTACCGCCGGTCTGGGCGGCATGGGCGGGGCCCAGCCGCTGGCTGTCACGATGAATGAAGGGGTCGTGATCGGTGTCGACGTCGACCCGTCCCGTATTCAGCGCCGGATCGACACCCGCTACTGCGACATCATGGTAGACGATCTGGACGAAGCGCTGAAGCTGGCTCGTGAAGCGCAGGATCAGGGCAAGCCGTTGTCCATCGGACTCGTCGGCAACGCGGCCGAGATCTACCCGGAATTCGTGCGCCGCGGCATCGTGCCCGACTTTGTGACCGATCAGACCTCTGCGCACGACCCGCTGAACGGCTACGTGCCCCGCGGCTTCACGCTGGAAGAGGCGGTTGAATTACGCAAGAAAGATCCGGAGAAGTACGTCCGCCTCTCTCGCGAGTCGATGACGGTACACGTGCAGGCGATGCTGGATCTGCAAAAAATGGGTTCCGTCGTTTTTGACTACGGCAACAACATCCGTCAGGTCGCCTATGACGAGGGCGTAAAAGATGCGTTCAACTTCCCCGGCTTCGTTCCGGCCTACATCCGTCCATTGTTCTGCGAAGGAAAAGGACCGTTCCGCTGGGCGGCGCTATCCGGCGACCCGGAAGACATCTACAAGACCGACGAGCTGGTGCTCAAGCTCTTCCCGGAAAACGAACACCTGCGCCGTTGGATTACCATGGCCCGCGAAAAGGTGGCATTCCAGGGCCTGCCCTCCCGCATTTGCTGGCTCGGTTATGGCGAGCGCGTGAAAATGGGCCTCGCCATCAACGAAATGGTGCGCAAAGGTGAAATTTCCGCGCCGATCGTCATCGGCCGCGACCACCTCGATTGCGGTTCGGTAGCATCGCCGAACCGGGAGACGGAAGCGATGAAGGACGGCAGCGACGTGGTAGGCGACTGGGCGATCCTCAACGCGCTGGTCAACACCGCTGCCGGGGCGAGCTGGGTGTCGGTGCATCACGGCGGCGGCGTCGGTATGGGATACTCGCTTCACGCCGGCATGGTCGTGGTGGCCGACGGCTCCAAGGAAGCAGAAGAACGGCTCTCCCGCGTTCTCACTACCGACCCGGGGATGGGTGTCATTCGCCATGCTGACGCCGGGTACGACCTGGCTATCAAGACCGCCAAGGAGCGCGGCGTGCGCGTGCCGATGCTCGGCCTCTGAACCATTACGGCATCGAAGAACGGCATCCCGGGGAAATGCCCCCGGGATGATTCCTGTGAAAAGGAGTGAGAGTATGAAACCGCAACGGGTCGATCTTTTAGTGCACAACATCGGTCTCTTGGTGACGATGCGCGGAAAGCCGGGACCGCGGCGGGGCCGTGATATGTCGGACGTTGGCGCCGTGACGGGAGGCTCCGTGGCCATCGCGGATGGGAAAATCGTGGCGGCAGGGCCGGAAGCGGACGTCTGGGCGGAAATCGCGGGGCTGGCCGTCGACCGGACCCTGGACGCGAAAGGGCGGCTGGTAACCCCGGGTCTGGTAGATCCGCACACCCACTTGGTACACGGCGGCTCCCGCGAACACGAACTGGAGTTGAAGCTGAAGGGTGTGCCGTATCTGGAAATCCTGGCCCAAGGCGGCGGCATTCTCAGCACTGTACGGGCCACCCGCGCGGCCTCGGAAAACGAGCTGTATGAAAAAGCGTGGAAAAGTTTGAATATCATGATGCTGTACGGAACGACGACCGTAGAGGCCAAAAGCGGCTACGGACTGGCACTGGAAGACGAGCTGAAGCAGCTCCGGGTGATCAAGCGGTTGAACGAAACTCATCCGGTGGACCTGGTCTCTACGTTTATGGGCGCCCACGCCGTGCCGCCGGAGTACAAAGGCCGTTCAGGTGAGTACGTCAAGCTGGTGATCGATGAGATGCTGCCGGAAGTGAAGCGGCAGGGGCTGGCCGAGTTTTGTGACGTGTTTTGTGAGCACGGCGTGTTTACAGTGGACGAATCGCGAGAGATTCTCGCGGCCGCCAAAGAGCTGGGCTTCGGTTTGAAACTGCACGCCGACGAGATCGAGCCGCTCGGCGGGGCACAACTGGCGGCGGAGCTGGGCTGCATTTCGGCGGAGCATTTGCTTGCCACCACCGACGAAGGTTTGAAAGCGATGAGCGACGCGAGCGTGATCGCCGTCTGCCTGCCCGCCACCTCGTTCAACTTGCGGGCCAAGTCGCACGCAAGGGCAAGGGACATGATAGAATTAGGAGTGCCGGTAGCGCTGTCCACGGACTACAACCCGGGCAGTTCACCCACGGAGTCGCTGCAGTTGGTGATGACCCTTGCGTGCCTCCATCTCGGTATGACGCCGGAAGAAGTGATCACGGGCATGACGATGAACGCCGCCTGCGCGATCGGCAGAGGCGACGTGATCGGCAGCCTCGAGCCGGGCAAGCAGGCCGACCTGGTGCTGTTTGACGCGACCAACTTGGCGTATCTTCCGTATCATTTTGGCATCAACCATGTGGATACGGTGATCAAGAAAGGACGTATCGTGGTGGCCGACGGACAGCTTACAGTGTAAACCGCGAGAGAAAGAAAGAAGAACGACAGATGAACGATCAACTGGAAGAACGGATTGGCCGCCACACTGCCCGTTGGAAGGTAACCCATCTCATCGATCATCAGCATCCGGGGCTGCATAATACAGCCCCGCCTCCTTCATTATCTCGATGAATGATCTGTAATCCAAAACCTTTTGAACAAACTTGTTTAACGAATCGCGGTGTAGGATAAAATGGATATTTTTGATAATACTTCTGTGGCAGTGCCCCCCGATTCTACAATGGTTCTCGACATGGTACCGGTCAATTGACACCACCATGCCGAGATGTAGATGAACGGAAACACCATATTTCTGTTGAAAAGCCAGGAAAGTTCCGCGTCGTGAACAAGCGTTCCAGATATGAGCAGATGGGAGAGTTTGATTGGGTCCTGTTCATGTCATCGGCCTCATTTCGTGGGCTTACAATATCATGTGTCCAATGACTTCTTCCACGACCTTGACGACTTCACCTTCGTGAATGAGCTGGTGAATGTTGCACATGTCGGGGTATAACAACCTGTCTTCCGTAAGCATTGGAACTTGCTTGCGAATCATGCGATATACTTCCCCTGTTGCTGGTGAAGGTTTGAGGGGATGATGGAAATCCAGTGCTTGAGCCGCCGTCATCAGTTCAATGGCAAGAATATGTTCAACTTTCATGGAGATTTGATAAGCTTTTCGCGCTGCATTGTAGGCAAAACTTACAACATCTTCTTGAATTGCACACGTGGGAATATTGTTTATCGTTGCCGGATGGGAGAGTGCTTGAATTTCCGCAAGCAACCCAGCCGCAGTGTACTGAGGAATCATGTACCCATTGTTCAGCCCTGGATTGACGACTAGAAAATCCGGTAGTTCACTGACGTGGTAATTGACCAACCGATCAATTCTTCGCTCAGACATTTTTGCCAGATTTGCCATCGCAACGCACATGGCATCCGCAGACATACCTACATAGGTTCCATCAAAATTCCCACCCATGAGGGCAATGCCATCGTCATCCAAGGGGTACACAATGGGATTGTCGCTCACGGAATTCATTTCGTTTACGATATTTTCCTCTGCGTCTTTCAAGGCCTTTTTGACGGCGCCGTGAACTTGTGGAATGCACCGCAAACTAAGGGCATCCTGAAGTCGATAATCCTTGTATGTTTCTGCGATTTCACTTCCACTTAGAATGCGCAAAATCGTTTCTGCAGTCTGTACCTGCTCAGAGTGTTTCTTGAGTGCATTTAGCCGACTATCAAACGCCTTGACGGTCCCTTTTAACGCTTCAAGTGACATCGCTCCGGCAATGTCCGCTGTTTTTACAGCTTGAGTTGCATTGTAAAGTGCGAGCGCCGCGATGGCCGTGACGGATGTGGTCCCGGTTATGAGCGCCAATCCTTCTTTACAACTCAGATTAATCGGTTGCAGTCCTGCTTTTGCAAGGGCATCGCCACCTGACAACAACTGACCTTGATACCAAGCACTTCCCTCTCCCATGAGAACCAACGCCATGTGTGCTTCCGGTGAAAGATAACCAACGGATCCATCTCCAGGCGCAAACGGGACGATGTGATGATTGAGCAGTGAAGCAATTGCCTTCAACACTTCAAGTCGAACCCCTGAGAAACCTTGACCAAGTGCTAACAGAATCATAAATTGCGTAGCCCGGACAATCTCATGTTCGAGTGGTTCTCCGACGGAAACCGCGTGTGAGTAGATGATGTTCCGTTGTAGTGTTTGTGCATCTTCCGGGGATATCACTTTGGTTACATTACTGCCAAATCCGGTTGTAACCCCATAAATCAAACGGTTTTCTTCAAGAAACTTTTCAATTAACCCTCGGGATTGGTTTACACGATCACAATATGCTTGTGAAAATGACACTTTTGCCCCATATCGGGCAACGGCCACAAGATCTTGAATCGTAATATCGCCACTGCCAAGTGTAACTTGTTTAATCTCCTTTGGATGAGGGCGAACGGGTGTCACTATAGGATTCGTCATCTCTTAACCCCCTCTTAAGCGTAAATAATGCCTTCCACAATTCACAATCAATCTATTTTGGTTTATATGAGAGACAGGAAACCCCTCTCACCATGCTCGTCATTCCAACGCCAACCTGCCCAAGGAAAAACGCCTTGGGCAGGTTGATTCATGAGTAAATAGACTCCGTGTATGACGTTTCATTGCAACTAGGGGTGGAGGTAGCATCCGATGAATTTAACGCCATTTCGTAAATAAGTGGTAACGGGATGTGAAAAGTACCGAAAACCATTATGAAATGGAACTTAGCTATTTCCCGCCTTGATCCCATCGAGATTTAAGCGTTTGATATGGGAAAACAAGCGGGAGCTCCGACTCCTATACTTCTAGGAACCTGGGCAAATGGCGGCAAAATGACCGGATGCTCCTTCTACCCCAACTAAGCAATGTTATCTAAAACTTACTTCGGTATGTTACTCGCTACTTCTCTGATAGCGCTATCCTTTCGATGAAGCGGATTGCTCGCTTCGTTTAAGGTAAGACGTCCCGTCTCTGGCGCCCAAGCAATCGAAATGATGGTCCCCACTAATAGAACCAGGGTCATCCCAATCATAGAAGATGTTAAACTCATCAGTGGTAGGAAGAAGGTTCCAACTGCTGAACCCACACGGCTGATGGCTGTGACTACACCAACACCGGATGCACGAACTTCTGTCGGGAACAATTCAGCTGGATAAACCAGCGTCAAATTAGAAACTGCCGACATGACAAACGTAAAGATGGTAAACGCGATAAACTGAAAGGTCTGCATACTCGTAGGCAACACGATCACAAGGAACAACGTGATGGTGAGTACAGCAAACGAGTAGATAATAAACCCTCTGCGCGTCATCTTCTCGGTAAACCATACTCCTGCAATCGAACCAACAAGTAAGAAGATGTTCAATAACGTATCAACGAGGAAGTTTTCCGCATATCCCAACTGCTTCAAAATAGTTGGTAAGTAAGTATAGATTGCAAAGTACGGAAGCACGATACAGACGTAAAACAGACTGCCAAAAATGGTGCGCAGCCGAATCTGTTTTGTAAAGAGATCTTTAAACCCAAAGGAAGCTTGCTTAGATTCTGCAATCATATCGTCAATCTCGATGTTTGAACCAATGTACTTCTTCACAATTTGACGTGCCTCTTGTTCACGTCCCATGCTAATCAGCCATCTTGGTGACTCCGGTGTACCAATTCGCAGCAGTAAAACAATGACCGCTGGAATTGCACCCGTTGCCAACATCCAACGCCATGAATCCGGGCCGATTTTCTCCAGGTAGTATCCAACCAGTGTTGCAAACGTGTACCCAAGCGTCCACAGAACATTCAAAGCAGAGAGTAGAGAACCACGATATTTCTTTGGAGCAAACTCGGCGAGCAATGTCGAACCTACTGCGTAGTCTCCTCCTAAAGCAAGACCAATAAGGATACGTAAAATAAATAGAGTAACTGGGTCGTTCACAAAAAACTGCAAGACGGAAGCAATCGTTATGATTACAAAGTTTGTAACGTAAATCTTCTGTCTACCAATTCGATCAGATAACCAACCTAATAGTAAACTTCCGAAAAATAAGCCTATTAACGCTGAACTTCCGAGCAACCCTTGCCAAACGGGGCTAAGATTCATTTGGTCCCCTAAGAGGCTCAGCGCCATACCGATCATTCCAAGCGCGTATCCGTCACAGAAGTTCGATCCGAACGTAAGGGCAGTAATTCGCAAATGGAATTTGTTTAATGGAGCATCATCAATCTGGATTCTTTGTACAGTCATCCAACGCTTCCCCCATTCTTTTATAATAGCAATAATATTCTGAAATTAATTGGTTGCAATTAAAAGTATGATTTTGTGTGTCTGGTTTACATTTTGTTTACATTCATTATAATTGGCTAAAAATCGAAGGCTCTAGAGATAATCCTTCGATTTATTAGCACAATATTGCTTTAGTTGTGTTTGCCAAACAAAAGTTACCACATTACGAATCGAAAAGTTGACCACCCCGAAGAACAAAGAAGGCTGTCAGAAGGAGTGTCCATGAAGAAGGGGTTAGTACCACGCACGCCTATAGTCGAAAAGGAGCCTGAATACTATGTTTCTTGATTCAGTCGTGATTTTCCCAAAGTCCAGTGATTCCAACTGCTTCGGTGTGATCCCTGCAATCTGAGATTTGAGCTCAATCCAGATAGCGTCAACATCCTCGGGTGTCAGTTCAATTGTTTTACATTTAGCATGCACGAAACGGAACAACGCTTGATCTCCGTCCTGATCCAATTGGCCCAAACACACGGCGACATGAGAGAATCCAAATGGCGCATCCCCTCCCGCTGACCCACCGGGAATTAGTCGGTACCTCCAGAGAAACGATCAACCGTCTGGTACGCTAGCTCCAAAAGGAGGACATCATCGCCATGAACCAAAAGGAGTGTATCATCCTGGATCTCGCCCGGCTGTTGAATCGACGAAACCGTTGATAAAGAACGGCGATTGATCCGTTCCTGACAGCTTATGAACCAATCTGGCCATTCCAACAAGGGGGATTGTTTTTCCGGGCGAGCGACAAGACCTGAGCCCCACCGAGCATTTTGGAAAGCACATGGTCATCATGGCAATTTCCTCTAAGTGAAACGCTCTTTGCCCGCGTCCCGGTCCTGAAAGTTCCAAGCGATCTTGCACTGCTTCATTGCCGACACAGACGAAGCGAGACGGAAATTTGATGCATGCGATATTGACCACACACGCCCCGGCTTTTGGCGATCCAATTGATAAACAGCATTCAAAGGTCACGGTCCGACGAATGGGCGTAACAAAAACTCTACCCGTTATTCCGACCGAATGGGATGGAACGGCGAGAGAACAGCACGATGCCGACAGTCTGGAGCCACTTTCACCCGTATGTCGATCGTATGTCGATTTCCCGGGAAATCTCGAAGTGCGTTACCCGTTAACCACTTCCCCGCCGTTAGGATGCAAAACCTGCCCCGTCATATACGACGCATCGTCCGATGCGAGAAACACGTAGCACGGTGCCACCTCGCTCGGTTGTCCCGCCCGCTGCATCGGAGCGTTGGAGCCGAAAGTGGCCGTCTGTTCCGCGGTAAATGTTGAGGGGATCAGCGGTGTCCAGATCGGTCCCGGCGCTACCGCGTTGACCCGTATTCCCTGCTGGATCAATGCCTGTGACAACGACCGGGTAAACGATACAATCGCACCTTTGGTCGACGAATAATCGAGCAAGATGGCATTCCCGCGATAGGCGGTGATCGACGTCGTGTTGATAATGGCACTCCCTTCGCGCAAATGGGGCAGCGCCGCTTGGGTGAAGTAGAAACAGGAAAACACATTGGTCTGAAATGTCCGCTCCAGTTGCTCCGGTGTGATTTGGGCGATGTCAAGCTGCGGATGCTGTTCGGCGGCATTGTTCACCAAAATATCCAACCGTCCCAATTGGCGAACCGTCTCTTCCACGGCGGATCGGCAAAACGCCGGATACCGGATATCCCCCGAAATCAACAAACACTGCCGGCCATGTACCTCCACCCTTCGTTTTGTTTCCTCCGCGTCAACATGCTCATCCAAATACACAACCGCCACATCCGCCCCTTCTTTGGCATACGCAATCGCCACCGCCCGGCCGATGCCGCTGTCACCACCGGTAATCAATGCCACCTTTCCCTGCAATTTGCCACTCCCACGATAAACAGGGTCCTCCGCTTTCGGCTGTGGTACCATTTCCGCCTCAATTCCGGGTTGCCGGGACTGATGCTGGGGCGGTTGCAACACTTTTTTGGGTTGGTTGCGTTCACCCATTCTGATCACACTCCTGTGAATTGGTATTTTCCTCCTTTCCCAGCCTTCCCGAACCGAACCGACCACAAACTACGGGCAACCCAGTGAAAACCCAGCCTCACATGGCCATCGTTTTGTCTATTTGGGAGTCAACGGCGGAAACGGACATAGGGGAGTTGATTTACCAACGGACACCGCTTGCCAGCGCCGATGAGGCGCTGCCAACGATTGAACAATGGATGCATGAAATCACACCGTGAAATTGGCACTCGTTCTTGAACATACGTTGAATTGTGACATTTATCACTGTGATCCGTCCTGATCCGGGATAAAGTGAGAACAGCAAGACACCCAAAAATCTTCTGACAGGGAGGGAAAGCCGATGTCAACCGCTCAAACCGCAACTCTGTATGAGCGATTGGGAGGGGAAGAGGGAATCGCCACGATCGTGCGAACGTTTTACGATCGTGTGCTGAACGATCCGCTGTTGCAACCGTTTTTTCGTCACACGGACATGAAACGCCAACGACGCCACCAAACGCAATTTCTCATCTACGCCACCGGTGGAGCCCCACGATACACGGGTGCCACCATGAAAAAGGCTCATGAAGGACTGGGCATTCGTCATCGGCATTTCGACGCCGTTCTCCATCACTTGGCGGATGCTCTTCGCCACCATCATGTGGAAGAGGAGGTGATCGCGGAGATCACGAAGCGGTTGGAACCGCTCCGTGCGGAAGTGGTGGAGGCGGAGTGATGGGCAACCCATTCGGAACGTGATACCTGCCGTTTGGGAGCCACCCGATTTCTTTGTAAGACGGGTTCTTTTCGCCGGAAAGAGGCCTTTTTGGACAGACAGTGATGAACAGCGAAAGCCGTCTCCCCACAGAGTGGAGTTGGGAGACGGCGATGGACCAAACGATATGGGAAACTTGCGGGATGGATCAGGTAACAACCCCCGATTCCAACAATCCGTGGATAGGCGTACTGTTGCCGGGACCTCCGTCTTTCCGATTGCGTATGTTGAAATGTTTGTCGAATTGGATTTGTCCGACCTTTTCACCGCATAATGACGGGCAAAGGCCTGTACGGACGGACAGGTGATCGAGTGGTCTCCGCCTGCGATCAATGCGCAGCTGTCCGTTCGTACAGCTCGCCCCATCCTCGCAAAATATTTTGATGACAGCGGAAGATGTCCGTCGTGTGCATGCGAATATTTCCCACTCTCTCACCGTCATCGATGACAAATCCAGATCCGTGATCGGCATCATAAGGGGCAAACGAGCACCAAACGGAACAAATCGCGTCGGGTGCTTCACTGGCAGCAGAAGGGCTGATCGACGAACGAGAAAGGGGAACGCCCACAATTCCCGCCACCATCTCCTCCTTTCCGTCCCAGGGTGCGATCCACCGACTCACCTTCCAATCCATCCGGTCCGACCCGCCGCGACGCTCGATCAAACGAGGAGACTCAATATATTGAAACGACATCGGTCTTCATCCTTTCAACCGCCTCATTCGACAAAAACACCCCACCACTTTTCAGGAAAGCGATGGGGCCCGGGATTGCCCGTCACATCTCGTGGAAAGGTGACCCTTTATCCCCTGGCGGTTCATACCCCGACGCTGCTTCTTCCAAAGCGGCCGACGCTGTTTCCCAAGCTTCCCACTCCACCCGGTCAGGCACCTGAAACGCTTCTACCGTGGCCAAATTTCGCGCACGCCGAGCTTCCCTTTCCAAACGGGCAGCCAGTTGGTGAAACCGTGCCCGCACACGTTGTTCAAACCGTTCCAGTCCTTGTTCCCTGCAATAGGTCAAGCAGTTGGGACACATCATCCATTTCGGCGTCCCGTCCACATACAGATCCCCAAACATCGCCCCGGCATAGAAACGGTCTTCGATTCCGCAAAAGTCACAATGCAATTCCTTTTTTCCGGTCATAAATCCCAGCTTCAGGCTTACCTTTCGTTGATCCTGTTCCACATGAATTTCATCGCTTTTCTTTTTCTCCACCACTTTGAAGAACTGTTGAATCAGGTCCTTGACATTCTCTTTGGAAATCGGGGATTTCAAACGGGCAAATTGCCGTTTCAACCGTACAAACGGATTGCTGTTTTCGGCGGGCTCTTCCTCCGTCTCTTCTTTTTTCTCATGGTCATGGACAACGACGAGAAATTGGGGCGGCTCGTCTGTCCCATCGATTTCCCCGTTGATGACTTCCAATTCCGGCACCCGTTCTTCCATCGGTTCCATCGCGATTCCCCCTTGAGCACTCCTTGTTAATGGTTAAGCTACTCGGTGCCGGTTCCGTTTCCCTGCCGGTCCTCGAAACTAGACAAAAAGAGGAGGAAACCGCTGTATTGCGACACGAAATGCCCGTCGGATATGCAACAGATCCCACCGATATCGCATGTTTTTGACACGTCTTCGTCACCGCCGGACAAACTGGCCGTTTTTCACCACCACTCGACCTTTTTTGATGACCGTGTCGATCATACAAAAACGCATTGTGGAGCGGAGGCAAAACCAGATCCGCCTGTTTCTCTTCTTTCAGGTACAGATCATCCCCCCGCCCGATGGATGTGGTCAAATCTAGGTGATCCGGCTTACAATGCGATGGGAATCAGTTGGTTGGGGGGTTACTCGGGCTCGGTTTTGTCTTGTCGATCGGATATTGGACCACGGACTTTCTAGTTGTACAACGAACTTTTGCCGCGCGGGACATGCCGTCTGCACAAATCACGCCGATCTTTGCGGCGTTTTTCAAAATGATCGTCCCGTTCTTAGTGATTATTCCCGGATTGATCGCGGCAGTTCTGTTCCCGAAGTTGGGCCATCCGGGCGGACCGAGCTACAACCTCGCCCTGCCGCTTTTGATTCAACGTTACTACCCGCCGGGATTGTTGGGGCTTGGGCTTACCGCGCTACTCGCCAGTTTCATGAGCGGCATGGCCGGGAATGTAACCGCTTTTACGGACATTTGGACATACGATATCTATCAGGCCTATATCAAGAAAGATGCAAGTGACCAGCATTGTGTGACAGTCGGGCGTTGGGTAGTTTTGATCGGTATTTTGATCAGTATCGGCACCGCTTACATCGCGGCCGACTCTCCAAGTGTGATGGATTACTCATGAGTCACCGGTGTGTCTCATTTCGGTGCTACAGTCGTCTCCCGATGAATAAAACTCATCGGGAAAACAATTTCCCTGTCTTCAATCTGGTCCCCATCAATCTGCCCGACCAACACGGAGTTTTTTGTGTCCGTTGCTCATCTTAGCATACAATTTTCTTTTTTTGGTCGGTGACCTCTATCTAGAGAACAGTTGCATATCCAGCTTTTATTGCTGGACTTTTTTGGTCTTAATCAGGTCTCAAAAACGTTCGGAGACAAGAAAAACCATTCTTTTACAGAGTGGCTCCAGGTGTGGTCTATGGTAAGGACAATCCCGCGGCGCTAACTTTATGGCACGAACTAATCCCATCTAGCGCTTCCTAATTCGTGATATGTTGACGAACAATGTCTTGTTTCACTCTATGACCAAATTCAATCATTTTTGATATTATATTTTAAAGGAAAAATGGTAGGAAGTGATCCGATACAATTACTTTCGTCATTTGAGGCAGCCGAGGAATGTCAAGACGAAGGGAAATTGATATGCATCGCGAAGCCAAGATACTATTTTTCCCACGGACTTTCTTAATTTCCTGCAACAACTCACGGTCAACTCTTTATTCTGCTTGAGCGTTAAATAGGGTCAAAATATCAGAAAGAGGGAAGAGTATGCTCGAAAAATTAGATCAGATTAATTGGAAAAGTTTAGTCCATGCATATGGATCGGCCGAGGATGTTCCCGGATTAATTCGGGATTTAACTTCTTTAGAGGAAAATGTTCGTAAAAACGCATGGCGTTCACTGTACAGTAATATTTGGCATCAAGGAACTGTGTGTGAAGCAGCGGCACGTGCGGTTCCATTTTTCATTGAGCTATTGGAGTATGAATCTGTTCCCGATCGACATCTAATCCTTAACTATCTCTTTTATTTGGCGAACGGTCTTACCTATTTTGAACAGTTTGATATTGATGAGAAGTATGATGAAGCCTTTCAAATTAACGATAAGGTAGATTGGATTAAGGAAACACGCCAGGCCGTTCGCAAGGGTATCCCTGTTTATGTGAAGCTGTTAAATCATGCGGATCCAAAGATACGAAGTTCAGCAGCATTTTTGTTGGGGGAGATTGGAGAGCAAACCGAAGAAGTTTTACAACAATTACGTGCTCTGTTACAAAACGAACAGGATCACATGGTGAAAGCCAGTGTACTATTAAGTCTGGGTGATTTGGGAGATCGGCATTCTCAAACACTCGCGATGATGAAAGCATATATCCAAGAAAAATATTCTCTTCTCGCTCTCGTATCGGCATTGGCGATATTACAAATTGATCCCAGATATAATGAGGCAATCCAACTGTTGGTTAATACATTAAAAAAACCGGATGATACGATCATTGATTTGTTTAGTCAACTTCCTTGGAACTATTATTATTCTGGCTGGGGAGCAATTTTAAATTCTTTTAAATACTTGCCTAGAACCGAGGTCCTTCCATATATCCCCGATTTGGTTGAAGCTTTTAGAAATAGCGATTCAGGGGAATTACTCTATTTCGAAGTATTATTACATATTGTTTTTACAATGCAGGAGGAGAAACTTACCGTCAAAGATTTAACCAAGGAACAAAGATTGGTTTTGCAGGCAATTGCTGAATGTGAGTCGATTTGGATATATGCAGGTACCAAATTGTCGTTGAAAGAATATGGTCTCCCTTATTTTGAGAAACGGGAGGAATTGATCGATTTTCTGTCGGGATGATCACGGTTACTTCCTTGCGTGTTGAACGATCGTGAATATTACTTGGCTCTACTATTGCTTCCAAGGCAAATCCAAACCCGTCGCCTGAAATTCCGCGAGAAATACCCCAAGGGTACTTTCCGTATAGGCAGCTTCACCGGTAAATAGAACCAACCCGGCAGCAGTCCGCCGGGTTGGTAGCAGAACGCCCGATGGAGAGGGCATTTACACGTCTTTCTCACGTTGTCTCTTCTTCCTCACCACTGGTATCCGTCACAGGTGCATCCGGAAATGTTTTCTCCTGAGACAAACTGGCGGTATCCGACTGCAATCCCAGGCAACGTACCAACCCGTACGTGATCGCATCGGCCAATCCATCCAAAAAGCTGTCGCTTTTGAGCAGGGCCGCGTCCTTCGCGCTGCTGACGAACAAATTCTCCAACAGCACGGCTGACATGTTGGTTTCGCGCAGGACATGGAAATCGGCCCGTTTTTTGCCCCGGTCGGGTACGCCGTACCCCTTCAGATACTTGACCACTTCGGCGTGAATGATCGCTTGGGCGTCATAAGTGAATTGCGAAACGGGACCATTCCAGATGTACGATTCGAACCCGCGCGCATTCGGATCACTGTAAGTGTTGTGATGCAGCGACAGGAAGTAGTCCGCTCCCTGACTGTTCGCCCAGTTGGTTCGTTCGTCCAAGCTTTTGTACACGTCGCTCGCACGGGTCATGGTCACCGCGCACTGATACGGCTCCAGCTTCACATTCAACATTTGTCCGATTTTCAACGTCAGGTTTTTCTCATACAAACCGTTCCCCACCGCTCCCGAATCTACACCGCCATGTCCTGGGTCCACCGCAATCAGTTTCATTCTTGTATGCCTCCTTCACGGGGGATCAACCCCGGAAGTATTTACTTTTCATAATTATATCATAATAAAAAATAGTCAGCGCCGTAACGGCGCTGAAACGATGCTCAACGGCCATTTACACGGGTTTGCCAAGGGTTCAGCTCGCCCTTCAAGAACTGAGAACGATCCGTTTCATTTTGACCGTCCACTCGGTATGCTCAGATCCGATTTTTAAATAATACCGTCCCGTTATGTTCAGTTTGACCGTGGCAATGTGATAACCCCAACCCGTTTCATCAGGGTCAAAGGGAACCGTCACCACATCATTCCCCGATTCGTCCACCAAAGAAAGATGAAAGCGGTACGGCCAAACGGTTTGCCCGCACGGTTTTGTCGTCCACATGATCGTGTATTCTCCGTTCCCCAACCACATCGGTCTGGTCTGATAGTATCCGTGTTTTCCTGTCCATATCATGCACATTTCTCCTTCGCTTTCCATTCGTGCGCTCATCCCGGCAGGAATCCCTGACATAAAATTTCATTTTTCTTGTATGATTTTCTGTTCTATAGATACATTCGAAAGATATCTGAATTTTATGGTCGCATGGCTGTCACTTTCTTGTTTCATCCTCCATTTGTTATAGTGGTGACAAGAACAAAAAACGGAGTGGGATGGATCATGGACATTCAAATCAGTCCTGCGGCCGTTGCACGATTGAAGGCGATTTTATCACAGGAGGAAGACGGAGAACGTCTGGCTGTTCGCGTGGTACCGCTGACATCGGGATGCGGATCTCCATCCTTTGCCATCGAATTGACCGAAGCTCGCCCCGGTTACCTCACTGTGGAAAAAGAGGGCATTCTGTTTGCCTTCCTCCGTATGAAAAGGAATGGATGGACGGCATTCACATTGATCTCAACAGGGAAAACGGCAAATTCTCGATCACGCATTCCAAGCCGCCGGGCGGATGGGGTTGCAGTCTCGGGTCGGTTCGGTGAGTGAAGGCGCTGCAGGGGGAAGAGAAAATCACACACGGATGGTGAAAAGCGCAAGCCGTCGCATCGTCAAGTCACTTTCTATTCAGGCGGAGGCCGGCAGGAGTCGGTTATCCGCGGAGAACAATGACAGCAGCAGCGATATGGAGGAGAGGAATGCAGCTGAAAATCGCAGGATTGTTGGGAATGGTATTGTTTGGCATCGCTGGTTTGTCCGTGCTGCTCTACTGGTGGCCGTCCGTTTCCCGATACGATGCAGCCCCTGTGCCTGCAGAACAGAAACAGGCCGCTCTCGTGTTGGGAGCGGCCTTGTGGAATGATCGTCCCAGTCCGGCATTGTTGGAGCGTTTGGAAATGGCCGTAAAATTGTATGAACAGAAAAAAGTCCGCTATCTTGTGTTGTCCGGTGGGCCGGAGGGAAACGGCGTGACAGAAGCGCAAGCGATGAAGGATTATCTCATCTCCCGCGGTGTGCCGGCAGCGTCGCTGATATTGGAAGACCGATCGCGCAATACCAAAGAAAATCTTCGTTTTTCCAAACGGATCTTGGATGAGCATCATTGGGATGATGTGTATTTGGTGACGCATGACTACCATCAATACCGCGCTTTGCAATATGCCGCACGCGCCGGTATTCGCGCCGTTCCCGCGCCGGTTCATTCACAAGTGTTGTGGATGCCGTACCACAAAGCACGTGAATGTTTGGCGCTAGTCAAATTGACCTTGTTCAGCCGGTGACCCGCTGGGCCAATCGTCACCGGGACCGTGAATGACGATCCGCTCACCCCGGTGATCAAACTCAATGTTTTCCTGCAAAGGCAAAAACGAAGCATACACCGTTCCATGCAACCGGTTGGTCAGGCCCGCCAGCCGGTTTTCTATCTGAAGCAGGCGTTGTTTGACGGACATCCAATCGTCACGACCCTCCCCCTTGGACAAGTTGTGAAGGGCGTTGCGAACGCGTTCAGTCTGTTCCGATACCCGCAGCAGCAATGGCGCCCAATCGTACTTGTCCGACATGGGTTGAAAGCCTGTCAAACGTTGGTTGATGGGAGCTGCTTCCACCTGATCCCAACTCGTGGGATTCCAGCCATCCTGGCTCAAGGAAGTGAGCCGGTTTTCCAGTTCCATCACGGATTGCGCCCATTCTCTCATAGCGTTCCACAAGGCTTGCCGTTCCTTGGCCTTGTCGTGTCCCGACGATATCTCCTGCATGAGTTGTTCCATCTCCCGCCGTATATCCGCCAAAGCATGCAACCATCCTGAGCCAGGCAACATTTGCGGCACCTCCCACCGTCCTTTCCCTTATCATGTGAGAAACCGACACCCGTTTATTCGTCTTTTCCTTCGTCTTCGTGGGCGATTTTTTTTCGATACAGGTATCCTTCCCAGGGATGGTGCCAATGTGTGATCGATTCTTCCCCCACCTGCCAGCAGAGCAGCACTTCCCGGCCGTCGACGATCGAGGGGAAGTCGACCAGTCCCATTTCGATATCCTTGAGCTGCGCTCCCGTTCCATTGATCCAGTCGATCAAACCCCGAGCCTGTATATTGAGAAACTCCAATTCCGCTTCCCGCTCGAAAAACGGATCCTCTCCCATTTGTCCCCCATTTCCCCGACCGGCTTTCAACATCTGCAGTTCCCGGTACTTGGTATCAAACTCCCTTTTCAGCCGCTGTAATTGCAATACATCTTTCCGGATGACAGGTAACAACCGGTTCGCTTCTTCCAAGGTGAAGTACCGTTTGCTCACACAATCACCCCTTGTTTTCGTACACGAATCGCTTCAATATGGGATCCAGAATCTCAATGGTGAGGTCGTGACAGGGAATTGACTGTCGGGTACGATCCTGCAACTGATCCAGATACACTTCCACATCCTGTTTCAGTTTGGCGACGTCGATCCCCATGAACTCATCCGGGTAACATACCAACTTGTTCAGCGCCGCCGTCATCAGTTTAACAGCGCCACCCGTATTTTGGTTGCGGCAATGATGCAAACCGACGGCCGTTTGCAACAATCCCTGATAAAACAAATCCCGCCCCTCTTCCAACCAGAGTTCTTCCATCACATCGTGACAAGTATAGTAATCACGATCCAGGTTGAACAAACGCAAAAATCGGACATACAGCTCGGGGTACTCTCCCCCTTGATTTTCATGCGACACGGCCGTTCGCCTCCTGCGCGGACAATCACAGCCCGTTTTTAACGGGGAGACTGCTGAAAAGTGTTTGAACCACCCGCGATTCCGGGTGCGCCATTTTCCCTCTCTGCGATAACGCGGGCAGAAAACAAAGTGGCGGTTAATCAGAGATACCGTCGTTTTCGTTCTTCTGTACGCTTGTCCAATGGTTTTAGATGTATCAGTATTTTATTCATACTGCATTCACCAAAAACAAAAGATGTTGCTCCCATTACCCTCTTCCGAGGGAACCGAGCAACGCCGCCTTTCATCCCACGATTGAAATACCCCAAGGGTGCTTCCTATGGGCGACGTGGGCTTTCAGGCGACTTTTTCTGTAAGGGACGGGTCCGAATTTCCCATCGAGTCTGGAAGGTGCCGACAACATCCTGCCCGGTGTGGACCAGGCCATGGTGCGGATGGTGTCCCGCAATCTGAAGCGGAGCTCGGACGGTAAACCGAAACCCGCGGACTTTGCAAACGCCTTCCCATTTTCAACGGTGGGATTTTGCCTGTTCTTTGGTTACAATGGTATAGATCAGACGGCGGATGACAAAAACGCCGAAGGAGGATTCACGATGAATTTGGAAACCCCCAGTCAGGAAAATCTGGTTCACCTGATCAATGAGATCAAGTCCCGATTGAAAGTGGTCAACACCGCACTCATCGACCCCCAAGAGTATCGTCTCGAAGATTATGCGGAAATCTTGGCGCTCTATCATATGATCCGTCGCAAAGACGACCGGCTCACCATGATGGAAATCGAAGGAGTTTTGGAGGAACTGGGTCGGTTGCGCCGTCCCCGCGGATAGAACAAAACCGCCGGTTACTGGCGGCGGGTCTGATGACAAAATCCGCGGAAAACGTAAAAAGTCACAATCATGTTGTCAATGAGCGTCTCGCAATCTCCACCCCTGATTGTGGAGAAAAGGAGCAACCAGGGAACGAGCGACTGGTTACAGGTATGCCCCATGCAGCAGTTGCCCTCGGGTCTAACTGCATGGGACGAAATTGAGCGTCGAAACAGGGAAAAGGAATGAAGACATACGACCCAAGATCCCCACGCTTTCAGTCAACAGGCTTCGGGAAAAACGCAGCCAATTGATCGGGAAGCGGCACGCTTTTTCGCTCCTTCAAATCGATGGTGACGCTGGTCACCTGAGCGTCAGCGACGCGTTCCCCTTTCTCGTTGTCGATAACCTGTTCCAGTACGAAACTGGATCGACCTCGTCGCACGGGACGCGTGGTGATGGTCAGTTTTTCACCCAATGTAGCTTCTTTGCGGTAATTGATTTCGATCCGGACGGTAACGGTTCCGATCCCCATCCGGGAAAACTCGTCAAACGGCAATTGGGCGCGGTTGTACCATTCTTCACGTCCCCATTCCAAATACTCCAGATACTTGGCATTGTTCACATGGCCCATCACGTCGATTTCCGTCGATCGCACTTCGATTTGAATTGAGACTTCCATTCACTCACCCCTCTATTGCTATACCCGTTTTTTCGACAAAGTCTGTCGATTTCCTGCGTCGAATGAAAAAAACCCGGACACCGGTTGACCGCCGCTGGCAGTCTCCCGGTGTCCGGGACGTTGAAACGCACCTATATTGCCACTGTCATCATTTCCGTTTGAATGCCGAACGTCACTTGTTGACCATGTGAATCGCGTGACCCAACACGCCCTCCGCCGCTTCCATGAGCGCTTCGGGCAGGGTCGGGTGGGCATGGATGGTCAGGCTCAAGTCCTCTGCATTGGCTCCCATCTCGATGGCCAGCACCGCTTCGGCAATCAGGCTGGATGCTTCCGGACCCACAATCTGCACACCCAGGAGCTGTTTGGACTCCTTGTCGGCGATGACCTGGATGAATCCATCG